>NZ_JBVIKC010000007.1:0-249118 GCF_055581065.1 Streptomyces sp. NPDC031479 | reverse complement strand
CCACAAATGTGGCCCACTTATTGATCCGCCATTGCCCGACCACCCCCCCCCCCCGCTCCCTTCCCCCCCCCCCCCCGCTTTCCCAAACACCCCAAGGGACACTTCACACGTACCCATTGGGGGCCCCGCACCGGCCGGGCCCCCGGACCCTCCGGCCCCACGCTTCGGCCCGATGGCGCGGCAAGGCCGGCGTCGGGGTGACGGCGCCGCCCCAGGGGCGGGCGCCCTCAGTCCCGGTGCCCGAGGGCCTCCTTGACCTCCCGCACCACGCGGGCCGCGTCCTCGGGGTTGTGCACCACGTCCGTGTGGTTCATGTCGATGACGAGGACCTCGCTGGCCGAGTAGTGCTTGTGCACCCAGTCGTCGTAGCCCGACCACAGCGTCCGGTAGTAGTCGACGAGGCTCTCGTCCTGTTCGAAATCGCGGCCCCGCAGCCCGATGCGGTGCAGCACCGTCTCGAAGTCGGCCTTGAGGTACACCATGAGATCGGGTGCCTTGCGGTACGGCAGGCCGTCGATCTCGCGCATCATCTCGTTGAGCAGCCCCTCGTACACCCGCATTTCGAGGGAGCTGATCCGGCCCAGGTCGTGGTTGACCTTGGCGAAGTACCAGTCCTCGTAGATGGACCGGTCGAGGACGTTGTCGCCCTGCTTGTACGCCTCCTTGATCGCGGCGAACCGCGTCTGGAGGAAGTAGAGCTGGAGCAGGAAGGGGTACCGGTTCGCCTGGATCTCCTCGGGGCTCGCCGTGTAGAAGAGCGGGAGGATCGGATTGTCTTCGACGCTCTCGTAGAAGACCTCGCTGCCCAGCTCCTTGGCGAGCAGTTCGGCGACACTCGTCTTGCCGATTCCGATCATGCCTCCGACGCAAAGCACCGGCATACCTCACTTCTCCCTGGGGGTCATCTGTCCGTCGGCGGGTGGGCTGGGCGCCGCACGCCGCCGAGACACACTTCGGCGGTCACGCGATGCCCGGGATCTTCGTGATCGGCGTCATGTGGTCCCCGTCCGGACCGGGGCCCTGACGCGGGTGGCTCTCCTCGGCCGGCGGGGTCCGACCGCTCCGCGGCCGCCGCGCGGGGTGACGGGCCACAGCCCTACGGCCGACTTGAATCTTAAATGACGATTCACCGCCGTCGGTCGGGGCGCCGGACGGGCCGCCCCGCGCGGCCCTCGTTTCAGAGGCCGGTGGTCGACGTCCTGGTGACCAGGTCCCATTCATGACGCCGGACGGTGTCGGGGGTGGTGCGTCCGGCGAGGATGTCGCAGAGGAGTTCCGCGCACGCGCGCCCGTACGCGGCCGGGCGGAGGTCCACGGCGGTGAGGGGCGGGTTGACGTTGCGCGGCGCGGGTCCGTCGACGCAGGACGCGACCAGGAGGTCGGCCCCCACACCGCGGCCGAGGGCTGACGCGGCCCGCAGGACTCCGGGGGCCGCGCCGTCGGGGGCGCAGATGACGGCGTCGATCGAGGGGTCGGTGCGGAGGAGGTCGAGGGTGGCCGCCTCGGTGTCGGTGGGGGTGGCGGCGAACGGCACGGTGTGAAGGACGACTTCGGTGCCGTGTGCGGTACCCCACGAGGCGGCGGTCGCCCGTAGCGCTTCGGCCCAGGCGGACGTGCCTCCGGGGGCCAGGAGGGTCGGGCGGCGGGCGCCGCGGTCGCGCACGTGGTCGAGGAGGGCGGTGAGGGAGGCGGCGTTGTCGCAGACGACGGCGCCGGTGGGAGTGGGGGAGGGGCCCAGGTAGCGCTCGCCGGTGACGACGGGGACACCCGCTTCGAGCAGCCCCGGGACGGCGGTGTCGTCGCTCTCGGGGTCGATGACGAGCAGGCCGTCGACGCGCGAGGCCAGGCGGCCGGCGCCGCCGCCGGCCGGGGCCAGCAGGACGGTGTCGAGGCCCTCCTCCTGGGCGCGCTCGACGGCTCCGAAGGCCAGGGTCATGTAGTAGTCGAGCCGGGTCGCGGTCCTGGGCAGGTGGAGGCCGATGGCCCCGGTGCCGGCGCGGCGCAGCCGCTGGGCGGCGCTGTTGGGGCGGTATCCCAGTGCGTCGGCGACCGCGCGGACCCGGTCCCGGGTGGTTTCCGCGACCCGGCCGGAGCCTTGGAGGGCGTCGGAGGCCGTGCTCTTGGAGACGCCCGCGGCGCGGGCGACGTCGAGCAGCGTCACGGTGCGGGGGGTCGGGGTGATCACGTTTCCGCATTCTAGACGTTCGGGTCCGGCCTTGCCGGAACGTTCCGGCAGGGTCTACATTCATGGCACGCCGTATGCCGGAACGTTCCGGTAAGGCATGTCCGGCCCGCCCGCTGTGCCGCGCTGCGGCCCGACCCGATCCGACCTGATCCGACCCGTCGGCGAACCTGTCGCCGAAGCCCCTGACGGGGCTCTTTTTCGCACCAGAGGACTGACTGGAATTTCAGTCAGCAATCCGTTGCCCCTCGATTCGAAAGCAGTCCGCTCGTGAACGCGTTCGCACTCCTGACCTCCTACGGATCCCCGCTCGGTTCCCCCGGCCGCACCCGGCCCGCCGAACGCGAGCGGCTGCGCGTCGGCCTCGTCCAGATGCGCTGGCACGCCGACCCGGCGCGGCACGACGACCACCTGAGGGAGGGCGTACGCCTGGCCGCCGCCCAGGGCGCCTCGGTCGTGTGCCTGCCGGAGCTGACGCGCAGCCCGTACTTCTGCAACACGGACGACCCGATGGCCGACGGCGCCGCCCGCCACCTCGAAGACGTCGAGACCGGCCCCACCACCGGCCTCGCGACCGAACTGGCCACCGGGCTGGGCATCACCGTCCACGCTTCCCTGTACGAGCGCGCCGAGGACGGCGGGCTGGGCTACAACACCGCCGTCTGCGTCGGCCCCGACGGGAAGCTGATCGCGCGGACCCGCAAGAACCACATCCCCGCGTTCCCCGGCTACCGCGAGGACCTCTGCTTCCGCCCCGGTGACGGCGGCTTCCCCGTCATCGAGCACGAGGGGGCCCGCTTCGGGTTCCCGACCTGCTGGGACGAGTGGTTCCCCGAGCTGGCCCGCGCCTACTCCCTGGCCGGCGCCGAGATCCTCGTCCACCCGACCGCGATCGGCTCCGAGGTGGACCTCCCGGACTTCGACACCCGGCCCATGTGGGAGCACGCCATCAGCGCCAACGGCCTCGCCAACGCCCTGTTCATGATCGTGCCCAACCGGATCGGGACCGAGGGCCGGTCGACCTTCTACGGCTCCTCGTTCATCTCCGACCCGTACGGCCGGATCGTGCTGCGCGCCCCGCGGGACCGCGAGGCCGTCCTCGTCGCCGACCTCGACCTGGACCAGCGCCGCGACTGGCTGGAGTTCGGCCTCATGCGCACCCGGCGCCCCGAGCTGTACGGGGCGCTCACGGAACGGCTCGACGCCACGGCCGTCTAGCGCGGTGGGAGAGTGCTCGGCCCGGCCGGCGGGGCGGGCAGCGGCGTCAGGGAGGCGTACTCCAGCGGTGCGGACGGGTCGACGGACACGTTCAGCGGCGCCGGCTCCGCCCCGGAGCGGACCAGGAGATCGCCGACGGCCGCGATCATGGCGCCGTTGTCCGTGCACAGGGTCAGGGGAGGAACGCGCAGTTCGATGCCGGCCGAGGCGCACCGTCGTTCCGCCAGGGCCCTGACCCGCGAGTTCGCGGCGACGCCGCCGACCACGACCAGCGTCTTCACGTCGTACGCGCGGCAGGCCGCGAGGGCCTTGCGGGTCAGCGCGTCCGCGACCGCCTCCTGCAGCGCGGCGGCTCCGTCGGCGACCGGCGGCTCCTCCCCGCGCCGGCGGTGGCTCTCGGCCCAGCGGGCCGCGGCCGTCTTCAGGCCGGAGAAGGAGAACGCGTGCGGGTCGTCCCCGGGCCGGGTCAGCGGGCGCGGGAAGGCCACGGCCCTCGGGTCGCCGTCGCGGGCGGCCCGGTCGATGGCCGGCCCGCCCGGATACGGCAGGCCCAGGATCCGGGCGACCTTGTCGAAGCACTCGCCGGCCGCGTCGTCGAGGGTGTCCCCGAGATGCAGGATCGGCTCGCGTACGAGGTCCCGCACGAGCAGCAGCGAGGTGTGGCCGCCGGAGACGATCAGCACCACGCACGGGTCGGGCATCGGGCCGTGCTCCAGGGTGTCGGCGGCGACGTGTCCCGCCAGGTGATGGACGCCGTACAGCGGCACCCCGGCCGCGTACGCCAGCGCCTTCGCCCCGGCCAGCCCCACCTGCAGCGCGCCCGACAGCCCGGGTCCCGTGGTGACGGCCACCGCGTCGATCTGGCCCATCCGCAGTCCGGCCCGGTCGAGGGCCTGCCGGACGACCGGGCCGAAGGAGTGCAGGTGCGCGCGGGCGGCGATCTCGGGCACGACGCCACCGAAGCGGACGTGCTCGTCCATGCTCGACGCCACCACGTGCGCGAGCAGTTCGCCGTCCCGCACGATCCCCGCGCCCGTCTCGTCACACGACGACTCGATCCCGAGCACCACCGGAGAGCCCACCACAGAACCCCTCTTCTTGCAATTAGTGAGTTATTGCATAGACCTTGCAAGAAGAATAGGGCATGGGCCGCCGGCGGCAGCGGAGACGTTTCCGCTGGTCAAGGCCCGACCCTCCCTGAGCGTGGGGTCGGGCCGGGTCGGACACCCGTCGGGTGTCCGACCCGGCCCTGCCGGATCAGCATTCCTCGGTCGCGAGATCCGCGCGGATCCGGCGCGCGGCCGCGACGAGGTTCTCCAGGGAGGCACGGGTTTCGGGCCAGCCGCGGGTCTTCAGGCCGCAGTCGGGGTTGACCCAGAGCCGTTCGGCCGGGATGGCCGCGAGTCCCTTGCGGAGCAGCGCGGCCGCCTCCTCGGCGCCGGGAACGCGCGGGGAGTGGATGTCCCAGACGCCGGGACCGGCCTCGCGGGGGTAGCCGTGCCCGGCCAGCTCGTCGGCGACCCGCATGTGGGAACGGGCGGCCTCCAGGCTGATGACGTCGGCGTCGAGGTCGTCGATGGCCCGGACGATGTCACCGAACTCCGCGTAGCACATGTGCGTGTGGATCTGGGTGTCCGGCCGGACACCGCTGGTCGTGAGCCGGAAGGACTCGGTGGCCCAGTCGAGGTACTCCGCGTGGTCGGCGGCCCGCAGCGGGAGGGTCTCGCGCAGGGCCGGCTCGTCGACCTGGATGACCGAAGTGCCCGCCGCCTCCAGGTCGCCCACCTCGTCCCGCAGGGCGAGTGCCACCTGGCGGGCGGTGTCCCCGAGGGGCTGGTCGTCGCGTACGAAGGACCAGGCGAGCATGGTGACCGGGCCGGTCAGCATGCCCTTGACCGGCTTGGCCGTCTGCGACTGGGCGTACGAGGTCCAGCGCACGGTCATCGGCTCGGGGCGGGAGACGTCCCCGGCCAGGACCGGCGGGCGGACGTAGCGGGTGCCGTAGGACTGCACCCAGCCGTACCGGGTGGCGACGTAGCCGGTGAGCTGCTCCGCGAAGTACTGGACCATGTCATTGCGTTCGGGTTCGCCGTGCACCAGGACGTCGATCCCGGCCTTCTCCTGGAAGGAGAGGACCTCGCGGATCTCGTCCTTGATCCGTTCCTCGTAGCCGGCCGTGTCGATCCGGCCGGCCCGCAGGTCGGCGCGGGCGAGGCGCAGCTCGTCGGTCTGCGGGAACGAGCCGATGGTGGTCGTCGGCAGGAGCGGCAGGCCCAGGTGGGCGCGCTGGGCGGCGGTGCGCCGCGCGTAGGGCTGCGCCCGGCGCGCGTCGGCTTCGCCGATCGCGGCGGTCCGGGCCCGGACCGCGGGGTCATGGGTGAGGGCGGAGCCCGCGCGGGAAGCCAGGTCGGCCCGGTTCGCGGCGAGTTCGGCGGCGATCGTGCCGGTGCCCTGGGCGAGGCCGCGGGCGAGGGTGGTGATCTCGGTGGTCTTCTGGCGGGCGAAGGCGAGCCAGCGACGGATCTGCGGGTCGATGTCACGCTCGGCCGCGGCGTCCAGCGGGACGTGGAGGAGGGAACAGGAGGCGGCGACGTCGACCCGGTCGGCGAGGCCGAGCAGGGTTCCGAGGGTGGCCAGGGACTTCCGGTAGTCGTTGATCCAGATGTTGCGGCCGTTGACCACGCCCGCGACGAGCCGCTTGCCGGGCAGCCCGCCTACGGCCGCGAGGTCGGCGAGGTTCGCGGCGCCGGCGTCGGTGAAGTCCAGCGCCAGCCCCTCGACGGGGGCGGCGGCGAGCACCCGGAGGGCGCTGCCGAGCCGGCCGAAGTACGAGGCGACCAGCAGCTTCGGACGGTCGGTGGCCGCCCCCAGCTCGCGGTAGGCGCGGGCGGCGGCGTCCAGGTCGGCCGGGGTGCGGTCCTGGACCAGGGCCGGTTCGTCCAGCTGGACCCACTCGGCGCCGGCGGCGCGCAGATCGGCGAGGACCCGGGCGTAGACGGGCAGCAGCCGGTCGAGGAGGGTGATCGGCCGGAAGCCGGCGGCCACGCCCGGGGCGGGCTTGGCCAGCAGGAGGTAGGTGAGGGGTCCGACGAGGACGGGGCGGGCCGTGTGCCCGAGCGCGAGGGCCTCCTTCAGCTCGGCGACCTGCTTCGTGGAGTCGGCGGTGAAGACGGTGTCGGGGCCGAGTTCGGGGACCAGGTAGTGGTAGTTCGTGTCGAACCACTTGGTCATCTCCAGCGGGGCGACGTCCTGGGTGCCGCGGGCCATCGCGAAGTAGCCGTCGAGGGCGTCTTCGGCGACCGCCGCGCGGTGCCGACCGGGGACGGCGCCGACCATGACGCTGGTGTCCAGGACGTGGTCGTAGTACGAGAAGTCGCCGGTCGGCACCTCGGTGATGCCCGCATCGGCCAGCTGCCGCCAGTTGGAGCGGCGGAGGCCGGCGGCTGTCCGCCGGAGGGCTTCGGCGGTGACGCGGCCCTTCCAGTAACCCTCGACGGCCTTCTTCAGTTCGCGGTTCCGACCCTGACGGGGGTAGCCGTACACAGTGGCTCGTGCTGCCGCGGCCGCGGGCTTCGCTGTCACGGAACTCTCCTTCGCGAGATGTGTCCTGGACGTCCCGGTGAGGGGACGCGGACGCGAAGGAACGGCAGAACGCGCGGACCACGGCGCGGGGATGCACCGCGCGTGCCGCTCGTCGTGTACGCCGACCCGCCCACGAGGTCACCGGGATCTCCGCACGGGAATCGTCCGCGTACGGGCAACGGGCAGGTCTTCGGACTCGCGGGCACGCCTGCCGGTCTCCCGGCGGGCCCCTACTGGCCGTCGCTTCCCAGGACCGTTGTCCGGTCCCAGTGCGTATGACGGCGGTCGTTCCCGCTCACCGCTGCGGGGCAGTCCCGGATTCCCACCGGGTTCCCTCTTACGACGCATCCCGCCTGGCGGACGGGGCGAACCAGCTGCACCGGCCACCCTAGGGCGGAAGATCGCCCAGCGGCGAGCCCCGTCCATCATCCGGACGGCGAAACGGGACGGGACGCGGGCCGCAAGCCCTCCGGCTGCATGAGACATGCCGCTTTCGGCGGAATGCCCGGTGACGTGCCGTCGGCGGGCCATCCTGTGGGCTGTTGCACGGTCGTGTCAGGAGTCCGTGGGTGTACCGATCGCTTGAGCGGCTTGATGACCGGATCCGGCGCGAGCGCCGGGCGGGCCCCGGGGGCGCGGGACGGGCACCGGCTCGCAACCATGCCGCCGCGGTGGAGCACGGCGCCCCGTGCGGTGAGCGGGAGCGGACGTCCGCGTCCCGGTCCACCGGGCGATCGTGATGGCGGGCGGCAGGGAGGGGGAGCGGGCGAAGCGGGCGCCCAAACCCGACCCGTTGCTGCGCCTGGAAGCCGAGCTGGGCCGGATCGAAGAGCGGCTGCGGGCCCTGGCCGCGGCCAGGGCCCGGATCGAGGGCCTGCTGGGTGCGGTGGTGGCCATCACCCGGGAGGTGGAACTGCCGGCGGTGCTGAACCGCATCGTGACCACCGCGATGGAGCTGGTCGGCGCCCGCTTCGGGGCACTCGGCGTACTGGACGACTCCGGAGAGCGGCTGGCGCAGTTCATCGCCGTCGGCCTCTCCGAGGAGGAACGCGCGGCCCTGGCCGACGTGGGGTTTCCCGGCGGTCTGGGCGTACTCGGATACCTGATCCGCCACCCCGAACCGCTGCGGGTCGACGACATCTCCGCCCATCCGTCCTCGGTCGGGTTCCCGCCCGGCCACCCACGGATGAGCACCCTCCTCGGCGTCGCCATCAGCGTCCGCGGCGAGACCTACGGAGACCTCTACCTCTCCGAGCGGGGTGACGGGCGCGCCTTCGACGTCCACGACGAGAACATCGTCGTCGCCCTCGCCAGCGCCGCCGGCATCGCGATCGACAACGTCCGCCTCCTCGAACAGGTCCGGGCCTCCTCCGAACAGTTCCAGCGGCTCCTGCTGCCGACGCTGCCCGACCTGGGACCCTTCGCCGCCGCCGCCATCTACCGGCCCGCCGCCGAACCCAACGCCCTCGGCGGGGACTGGTACGACGCCATCCCCCTGCCCGACGGCGCGGTGGCGCTCGTCATCGGCGACGTGGTCGGCCACGATCTGCAGGCGGCCGCTGCCATGGCCGCCATCCGCAACATGCTGCGCTCCCTGCTGTTCGAACTGGGCGGTCCGCCCAGCGCGGTCCTCACCCAGCTCGACCGGACCCTGCAGGCCATCACCGACACCCCGGTCACCACCACCGGGCTGGCGCGCATCGAACCCGCGGGGGGCGGCTGGCGGATGCTCTGGAGCACCGCGGGCCACGTCCCCCCACTGCTGATCACTCCCGGTGGCCCGCCGTACTACCTGTTCGCCGAACCCGGACTCCCACTGAACGTCGACAGCGAGCAGCACCGCCCGGACCGCACCCACCCGCTGCCCCCCGGCACCACGGTGGTCCTGTTCACCGACGGCCTCGTCGAACACCCCGACCACCCCATCGACGAGAGCCTGGACGCACTGGCCGAGCTGGCCGCCGTGCACGCCTCCCTGCCCCTGGAGGCCTTCGTGCGGGCCCTGGCGGAGGGGCATCCGAGTGACGGGCACGACGACATGGCCGTACTCGCCCTGCGCATCCCGGGCTGAAGCCGCCGGCAGGCATCGGGGACACGTGTGAGCGGCGGCGTGGCGGAGCCCGCAGGGGTGCAAGATGGACAGACCAGCGAGGGACGAGAGCAGGGACAGATCTCCCGATGACCGACGCGTGGCGGCACAGGCTCAGGAGCGCCGGCGCGACGGCCCTGAAGAGCGGTGCCGTCGCCGCGCTGTACTACGCCGGGGGTGAGCTCGGGCTGCTCCAGCAGCTCGTACGCGGTCAGGTGTCACCGCTGTGGCCCCCGACCGGCATCGCCCTGGCCGGGCTGCTCCTGTTCGGCCCCCGGATCTGGCCGGGCATCGCGCTCGGAGCGTTCCTGGTCAACATCTCGCCCGGGCCGTCGCTCGCCGTCGTCCTCGCCATCACGGCGGGTAACACCCTCGGCTCCCTGTCCTCCTACGCGCTCCTTCGCCTCGTCGGCTTCCGCACCCGGATGAACCGGTTGCGGGACGCGCTCGCACTGGTCTTCCTCGGCGCGTTCGCCGGCATGCTCGTCAGCGCGACCGTGGGCATCGGTACCCTGCACCTGGCCGGCGCTCTGCCCGTCGGCGGGTTCTGGCCCTCGTGGTGGGTCTGGTGGACCGGCGACGCGATGGGCGTCCTGCTGGTCACACCGGTCCTGCTCGTCCTCAGCTCCGCGCGCCGGCCGAGGGGCGTGCCGGCACCGCGGTGGGCGGAGGCATCGCTGCTCGTGGCCGCCACGATCGCCGTCGGCCTCCTCGAAGCCTCCCCCACACCTCTGATCTTCCTCGCCTTCCCCCTGCTGACCTGGGCGGCCTTCCGCTTCCAGCTCGCCGGAGCCGCACCCTGTGCGCTGGCCGCATCCGTCTTCGCGATCTACGCCGCCACGCATGGGACGGGCCCCTTCGCGGGCCAGACCCTGCTCACCGCCATGGTCTCGCTGCAGGCGTTCAACGGTGCCGCCGCGCTGACCGCGCTGCTGCTCTCGGCGGCCGTCACCGAGCGGAACCAGACCCTGGAAAGGGTCGAACGGGCTTGCGGGCGACTGGCCGAGATGGTCGCGAGGACCGCGCCGGACACCGACAGCCTGCCCACGGTCGCCCGCGAGCGCGCCCGCGAGCGCGAGGAGGAGGGGGACGGCGGACGGTGACGCCTGCCGCACGCACCGCTCGACGCCGCGGCGCCGGAAGACCCAGAGCCCTGGGGGGGGGGGGGGGGGGGGAGGGGGGGGGGGGGGGGGGGGGGGTGGGGGGGGGGGGGGAGCGCCGGCGGGGTCGGGGGGGGGGAGAGGGCTCGGCTGTGCGGCATCCCCCCCCCCCCCCCCCCCCCCCCCCTACCCCCCCACCCCCCCCCCCCCCCCCCCCCCCCCCCCCCCTTCCCCCCCAGGGCTCTGGGGTGGGTGCGTACGGTACGTCGATCAGCCGAGGGCCGACGCCGGCTGCGGCGCCGTGGTCCCGGCACCGGCGGGATCGGTGCGGTGGGACAGGAGCCTCTGGGCGAGGACGCCGAAGACGATCCCGAACACGAGCCACATCACGACCTGGACGGTCACCGACGCGACCCGGAACTCCCACAGCAGGGCCGCGGGGAACTCGGGCTTCACGGCGTCGGTGTTGTCCGGGAGCACCAGGAAGGCCAGCGCCGTGGCGACGACGAAGCCGCCGCCCGCCGCCAGCGTCGCGTTCCAGTTGCCCAGGCGCGGTGCCAGCCGCCGCCCCAGGATGATCGCGCCCACGCCGAGCAGGACGCTGAGCAGGATCATCAGGAAGAACAGCGTGGTGCGCTGCCCGATGGTGTCCGGGTTGCCGACGGCCGGAGGGCTGGCCGGGTACTTCAGGAACGGCACGAGGTAGACCAGTGTGAAGGCGCCCGCGGCAGTGAGCGCGGCCGTTGCCCGGGGGCTGAAGCGCCCGACGCGGTTGAGGGCGAAGGAGAAGGCGAGGGAGGCGATGCCGCCGAGCGCGACCCCGTAGACCAGCACACCGGTGGCGAGACCGACGGTGGACTGCACGGGCCGGCTGACGAGTTCTTCCTCTTCCCCGGCAGCGGCCGGGGCATCGTCGCCGCCGCCGTGACCGGCGTGACCGGCCGCGGGGGCGGCTTCCTTGGCGGCCGTGGCCTCTTCGACGGCGATGGAGCCGCGGACCGGGGGCTCACCGACCACGTAGGCGACGGCGAAGGCGAACAGCCCGGCGATCAGGCCCGCGAGCATGCCGCGGACCAGCAGACCTCTGACAGTGGAGGCGTACATGGTGCGAATGCCTCTCAGTGGCAGGGGAAGCCGAGCAGGTGGCGGCCGTCGTGCACCCACTCGTGCACGCCCTCGCCGGAGAACACGGCGGTGGCACCCTGCTCCGCGCCGACGAAGTACAGGGCCACGAGCATCAGGAGACCGACGAACAGCGCCCAGGGCAGCACGGCCTTGACGGGCAGCGGAGCCGACGGGGAGAGGGCGGGGGCGGGTATGGCAGCGGAAGCGACGGCCTCGGCCATGGTGGAACCTCCTCGGGGAACAACGCGTCCCATGTGGTGGTGCGGAACGACGGTCCGAGGGTCTGACTCGCCGCGGCCGGCACCCCCCGGGGGGAGTGCGGACGCAGCACACAGTGGCGCGACCATGCCGGATTCACACCGGACTTCCGTCTCGCCGTCGTCGCTATGTGCAGATGTCGGCGTGACGCTACCGCCTGCGGCCGGTCCGGCCAAGGGGATGAGTTCCTGATCACAGGGATGACCGGCGCGAGCGACGGCGCGGCGCCCCACCCGGCGTCCGGGCGAGGTCAGGGCGTCGACGGCCCGGCCCAGGTCCGCGCAGGGCATCACGATCATGTGGTTCTCGGCCCCGCCGGAGCACTGGGCGCGCTTGCCGTGCACGGCGGGCAACAGCCGGGCCGGGCCGTCCCGTTCGCCCTCGACCAGTTGGAGGAAGCGCAGCAGCACGCCCTGGAGTCACTCCCGGTCGCGGGCCACGGGGTAGGGGATGAAGGTGCTGCTGTTCTCGTCGACCGCGAGCGTGCGGCCCAGGGGCGGGACGGCGCGCTGCGGGCAGTCGAGTCGTTCGCACAGCCGGCAGCCCATGCCGATGGGAGTGGCGGCCGAGGCATTGTCCAGGTCGAGGCCGTCGGAGTAGACGAGCCGTGACGCGTGGCGGATCTCGCAGCCGAGGCCGATGGCGAAGGTCTTGCCGGGCTCGCCCCAGCCGCCGCGGTGGCGGGTGACGGTGCGTGCGGTCCACAGGTGGCGCTGTCCGTCGGGCATGGCGGCGATCTGTACGTGGACGCGGCCGGGGACGGCGAACGCCTCGTAGACGTTCCACAGCGGGCAGGTGCCGCCGGCCCGGGAGAAGTGGAACCCTGTGGCGGACTGCCGCTTGGACATGTTCCCGGCCCGGTCCACGCGGACGAAGGAGAACGGCACCCCGCGCAGCCTGGCGCGCTGTAGGGTGCTCAGGCGGTGGCAGACGGTCTCGTAGCCGATGCCGAAGTGGTCGGTGAGGCGTTCGATGTCGTAGCGGAATTCCTCGGCGGCGGCGTGGAAGGCGCGGTACGGCAGGACCAGGGCGGCGGCGAAGTAGTTGGCGATGCCGATCCGGGCCAGGGCGTGGGCGGGGGAGCCGGGCTCGAAGTCCTCGGTGGCCAGCCGGTCCAGCTCGCCGCCGTACTCCAGCAGGGCGAGCTGCGTGGCCATCCGGAACGCCTGCTGGCCGGGCCGGAGCCGGCCGGACAGGTGCAGGACGCGCGTGCGGGCGTCGAAGCGGTGGAGGTGGTCGGCGTCGGAGGCGGGGCGGGCCCCGGGGCGGTCGGCGTCGGACGCGAAGCGGATCCCGTGACGGTCGCCGAGGCGGCTCGAAAGCGCCCTGACGACCTCACCGGTGCGGATGCCGACCTCCTGGGCGAGGTCCTCGGCGGCGAGGTCGGTGTCGTGCAGGTAGTTCCGGCGGCGGTAGAAGAACTCGCGGATCTCCTCGTGTGGTGAGCGCGGCGTGGCCGGGCCGCCGCCGCGTCCGTCCGCGGTGTCCGCGAGCCGCTCGGTCAGGAGCTGGGCGCGTCGGCCGAGGTCCAGCAGGACGGAGGCGACGGCGGGCATCCGGGTGGCGAGTTCGGCCAGGTCGGAGGGGGAGACGCGGGCCTCGGCGACCTCGTTGGCCAGGGCCTCTCGCAGATCGGCGACGAGGCGGCCGGTGTCGCGCTCCGAGAAGAAACCCGGGTCCACGCCGAAGGCCTCGGTGAGCCGCAGCAGGACGGGCACGGTGAGGGGCCGGGAGTCGTGCTCCATCTGGTTCAGGTAGCTCGGCGAGATGGCCAGTACGCGTGCCAGGTCCGCCTGGCTCATCCGGCGTTCCTCGCGCAGCCGCCGCAGCCGCGCTCCCGCGTACGTCTTGCCCACCCCGACCCCCTCGGCCTCGCCCCGGGTTCAGAGTACGCACGCTTCTGCCGTTGCCGACCCTTCGCAACCTTGGCAAAACCGCCGCGGAAGATTCGCAGAAATTGGCAGCCGTCCCTGATTGATGGCACTGCGTGCCGCTGCCAGAGTCTGTCCTGCGGCCGCCGGACCCCGGCAGCCGAGGCGGACACTCCGGGTGCGACCCGTGCCCCGACGTCGGAGATCCCGGCAGTTCGGCCTCGGCTGACCTGCGGCATTGCTCAGTTCCGCCCTCGGGCTCGGCGGCCGCGACCCCAGACAACGGCACAGAGTGCCATCGACTCGCCGTGAGGGGCGGGTGCGTTGGCAGGCGAAGCGATTCAGGGAGACGGTGACGGTCATGGCAGACACGAACACGACGGCGGCGGCGGCCGAGCGGCTGGAGCAGCGGTGGGCCACGGACCCGAGGTGGGCGGGCGTCCAGCGCACGTACTCGGCGCGGGACGTGATCCGGTTGTCCGGGAGCGTCCGCGAGGAGCACACCCTGGCACGACGCGGCGCCGAACGGCTGTGGCGCCGGCTGCACGATCTCGACTACGTCCACGCGCTCGGCGCCCTGACCGGTGGTCAGGCCGTCCAGCAGGTGCGTGCCGGCCTGCAGGCCATCTACCTGTCCGGATGGCAGGTGGCGGCCGATGCCAACCAGGCCGGGCACACCTACCCCGACCAGTCCCTGTACCCGGTCAACTCCGTTCCCCAGGTGGTGCGCCGGATCAACAACGCGCTGCTGCGCGCCGACCAGATCGCCACGGCCGAGGAGGCCGGCGACACCACCGACTGGCTGGCCCCGGTCGTCGCCGACGCCGAGGCCGGCTTCGGCGGCCCGCTCAACGCCTTCGAGCTGACCAAGGCGATGATCGCGGCGGGCGCGGCGGGCATCCACTACGAGGACCAGCTGGCCTCGGAGAAGAAGTGCGGCCACCTCGGCGGCAAGGTCCTGGTCCCGACCTCCCAGCACATCCGCACCCTCAACGCCGCCCGCCTCGCCGCCGACATCGCCGACACGCCGACGCTGATCATCGCCCGTACGGATGCGCTCGCGGCCAACTTGCTGACCAGCGACGTCGACGAGCGCGACGCGCGGTTCGCCACCGGTGAGCGCACCGCCGAGGGCTTCTACCGGGTGCGGAACGGGATGGCCCCCGTCATCGCCCGCGGCCTGGCCTACGCCCCGTACGCCGACCTCATCTGGGTCGAGACCGGCACCCCCGACCTCGCGCAGGCCCGCGAGTTCGCCGAGGCGATCCACGCGCAGTACCCGGACCGGATGCTGGCGTACAACTGCTCACCGTCCTTCAACTGGAAGGCGGCGCTGGACGATGACCAGATCGCCAAGTTCCAGCGGGAACTGGGCGCCATGGGCTACAAGTTCCAGTTCATCACGCTCGCGGGCTTCCACTCCCTCAACCACGGCATGTTCGACCTCGCCCGCGGCTACGCCGAGCACGGCATGACTGCCTACGTCGACCTCCAGGAGCGCGAGTTCGCCGCCCAGGAGCAGGGCTTCACCGCCGTCAGGCACCAGCGCGAGGTCGGCACCGGCTACTTCGACCTGGTCTCCACCGCGGTCAACCCCGCCTCCTCCACCACCGCGCTCACCGGCTCCACCGAGGAGGAGCAGTTCCACTGAGCCGGTCGGGCCCGGCCCCGTGCGCGCCCCGGCCCCCGTACGCGTTCCGGCCGCGCGGGGGCCGGGCGGTTCCTCCCCGCCCCCGTCTCCTCTCACAGCCCAGGAGTACCCCCCGATGACCACCAGTGCCCCTGCCCGCGCCGTGCGCGTCCTCGCGGCCCCGGGCGACCGCCACGACGAGATGCTCACCCCCACGGCCCTGGACTTCCTCTCCGCACTCGCCGAGGCCTTCGGCGACCGCCGGCAGGAGCTGCTCAAGGAGCGCCGCCGGCAGGCCGTCCGCCTGGCCTCCGGATCCCCGCTCGGCTTTCCCGTGGCCACCGCTGCCGTCCGCGGCGACCTGACCTGGCGGGTCGCCCCGCCGGCCCCCGGCCTTGAGGACCGCCGGGTGGAGATCACCGGACCGCCCGAGCGGCGCATGACCGTCAGCGCCCTCAACTCCGGTGCGCAGGTGTGGATGGCGGACTTCGAGGACGCCACCGCGCCCACCTGGGACAACATCATCGGCGGCCAGCTGAACCTCCTCGACGCCTGCCGGGGCCGGATCGACTTCACCACCTCCGAGGGCAGGCGGTACCGCCTCGGCGAGAACCTGCCCGCCATCGTGGTGCGGCCCCGAGGCTGGCACCTGACGGAAGAGCACCTGGATTTCGACGGCCGGCCCGTGCCCGCCCCACTGGTCGACTTCGGCCTGTACTTCTTCCACTGCGCGCAGCGTCGGATCGACGCCGGACACGGCCCGTACTTCTACCTCCCCAAGCTGGAGAACCGCTACGAGGCGCGGCTCTGGAACGACATCTTCGTCTTCGCCCAGGACCTGCTCGGCATTCCCCACGGCACGGTCCGGGCCACCGTCCTCATCGAGACGGTCACGGCCGCCTTCGAGATGGAGGAGATCCTCTACGAGCTCCGCGACCACTGCGCCGGTCTGAACGCGGGCCGCCGGGACTACCTGTTCAGCCTGATCAAGACCTTCGGGCACCGCACCGACTTCCAACTCCCGGACCGGGCCCGGGTCACCATGACCGCACCGTTCATGCGGGCCTTCACCGAGCTGCTCGTCCGCACCTGCCACAAGCGCGGCGCCCACGCCATCGGCGGAATGTCCGCCCACGTCCCCGGCAAGGACCCGGAGGCGAACCGTGCGGCCCTCGCCGAGGTGCGCCTCGACAAGGAGCGCGAGGCACTGGACGGCTTCGACGGCTCCCGGGTCGCGCACCCCGCCCTGGTGCCCGTCTGCCGCGAGGTCTTCGACGGGGTCCTGGGCGGGCGCCCGCACCAGCTCGACCGCACCCGCGAGGACGTACGGGTGGAGGCCGCGGACCTGCTCTCCGTACGGCGGATCAGCGGCCCGCCCACCGAACACGGCGTACGCACCGACATCGCCGTCGCGCTGCGGTACTTCGAGGCCTGGCTGCGCGGCCGGGGCGCCGTGGCCCTCGACGGGCTGATGGAGGACGCCGCCACCGCCGAGATCGCCCGGGTCCAGATCTGGCAGTGGCTGCGCCACGGGGTACTGGACCGCGACACGGTGCAACGGGTGCTCGACGAGGAGCTCGCCGACCTCGGCGCCACACACCCCTGGGCCGCCCTCGACGAGGTACGGGGGCTGTTCGAGCGCACCGCGCTCGCCACCGGACTCCCGCTCTTCTTCACCCCCGACGCCTACACCCGTCACCTCGTGCGCATCCCGGAGGTACGGTCGTGAGCGCCGCCCTCCGCAGGGTCGGGATCGTCGGCGGCGGCCGGATGGGTGCCGGGATCGCCGAGGTCTGCGCCCGCGCCGGTCTGGACACGGTCGTCCGCGAAGCCGACGCCACCGCCGCCCGGGCGGCCCGTGAACGGGTCGCCGTCTCGCTCGAACGCGCCGTCCAGCGGGGCAAGCTCGACCGGATCTCCGCCGAGGACGCCCTCACCCGGCTCGTCTTCACCGGCGAACTCGACGACCTCGCCGACCGGCAGCTGGTCATCGAGGCCGTCCCCGAGAACGCCGACGTCAAGACCGAGACCTTCGCGGCCCTCGACAAGATCCTCGCCGATCCCGGGGCGATCCTCGCCACCAACACCTCCTCCCTGCCCGTCATGCGCCTGGGGATGGCCACAGGACGCGCCGACCGCATGGTGGGACTGCACTTCTTCAACCCGGTGCCCGTCCTGCCCCTGGTGGAGGTCGTCCCCTCGCTGCACACCTCCCGGGAGACGGTGGAAACGGTGGAGAGGTTCGCCCGCGAGGTCCTGGGCAAGACGGTGATCCGCTCGCAGGACCGGGCCGGCTTCGTCGTCAACGCCCTCCTCGTCCCGTACCTGCTCTCCGCCGTCCGGATGGCCGAGTCGGGTTTCGCCACCGCCGCCGACATCGACGCCGGCATGGAGCTGGGCTGCGCCCACCCCATGGGCCCGTTGAGGCTGGCCGACCTCATCGGCCTCGACACGGTCGCCGCCATCGCCGAGTCGCTCTACGACGAGTTCAAGGAACCCCTCTACGCCCCGCCGCCGCTGCTGATGCGGATGGTGCAGGCAGGGCTGCTGGGCCGGAAGACGGGCCGGGGGTTCCACGCGTACGACCGGGACCGCTGAGGGACCCGGTGCTGCCGCCGGGCTGAGGGGCCCGGCAGCGGGTGGTGGAAGGGGGGTGCGGCGGAGTGGTGTCCGCCGCACCCCCCTTTCGCGTCGCCCGCGCTCCCGCGCGGACGTCCCGGCGATCAGACCAGCGATGCCAGGGCCACGGACGAGGCGGACGCTCCGGAGCCCCGGTCGTCGTACGAAGGGAGGCGGGCCGGGGTGGCCGCGGGCGGTTCGGCGTCGGTCAGCAGAGCGATGAGCATGGTGCGCGCGCGGGCCACGCGGGAGCGGACCGTACCGATGGGGCACCCGACGGCGAGCGCGGCCTCGGCGTAGGGCAGGCCGAGCAGCTGGGTGAGGACGAAGGCCTCGCGGCGCTCGGCGGGGATCGCGGCCAGGAGCTCCGCGAGGGCGACGCCGACCTCGAAACCGGGAAGGCCGTGGGGCTGGCTCTGTTCGGCGGCGCTCTGCCAGTCGTCGCGGTCCGACAGCCGGGGGCGGGCGGCGGCATGGCGCACGCTGTCGACGACGGTGCGCCGGGCGATGGACAGGAGCCAGGTGCGGGCGGAGGAGCGGCCCTCGAACCGGGGCAGCGCGGCGAGTGCCCGCAGGAACACGTCCTGGGTGAGGTCTTCGGCCGCCTGGGGATCCGAGCTGAGGTACGCCACGTACCGCCATACATCGCGGTGCAGGGCCCGGACGAACCGGTCGGCCTTCGCGGGGTCGCCGTCGCGCGCGGCGAGGGCGAGTCGGGTCACCGCCGCATCGGAGTCCGGCGTGTGCCGGGCCGCCCTTTCGCGGACGGGACGGGGCCGGGTGGGCAGGGGCAGGGCAGGAGTCATCGCCACAGGTCCTTAGGGGCAAGGTGTCCGGCACCGCGCGCGGCGGGGCCGGTGAAGGGAGTACGGCCGGCCGGAGGGCATGGCCGATGCCCGAGGGGCGACGGACAGGAGAAGAACCGTCAGCGCACGCTCGGGGAACCGGCTGTCACAGGACAGCGGTTCCCGCCGGCGGACCCCGTGAGGTGATGGCGTGGACGAGGAACAACTGCGGGAGCGCGCGTGCGCGCCGTACCCGGCGTACGCGCACGCGCGGCGGGACCGCGGCCGGGGCGACGCCGATGAGCAGGCGCAGCGGCGTCCGGAGCCGGCCTGCGACGGCGCGCAGGACGCGGAAGGCGCCCTTCTCCCCGTGGGCCAGCCACAGGCCGCAGAGCAGCGCGGCCAGCAGGTGGGCGGCGAGCATTCCGGCCGGTGACATGCCGGCCATGGCGTGACCACCCATGAGGGCGCCGGTGGCCGCGGACGCGGCGCCGGCCATGCCCGGCATGTCATGCATCCCGTGCATCCCGAGCATGTCGTGCATGCCGTGGGCGGCGGCCCCCTGGAGGGCGGCGCCCGGCGGAGGTTGGGACACGAGACCGCCGAGCCCCGCATCGCTCACGACCTTCAGGGCGTCCCGGGCGGACGGGGCCGACGCCGTGCCTTCCCCGCACATCAGGTAGGCGGCCCATTGGCGGGCGAACGAGGTGCCGGACGGCAGGGAAGGGTGCAGGACCGACTGGGCCAGGGAGAAGCCCGAGTGGAGCGCGGCCTGGACGGCCACGGTCGCCGCGATGACGGCGAGCGGCCCCCGTTCACGGCCCGCGAGGGACCAGGCCGCGGCCGCCGTGCCCACGAACGCGGCGGACATCGCCCACCAGGGCACGGCCGTACCGGACATGAGCACGTGGCCGACGGTCGAGAGCAGCACGCAGACGGCTGCGAACATCGCAGCCCGTCCCGCTCGTAAACAGTGACCTGGCGTCATGGCGGGTTCATCCTCGCACCGGCCTTCCGGGCTCCGCAGGGGGGTGCGCACTTCCTGACAAGTTCCCGAGCACACCTGCGGCGCGCCTCGAACTCCCCTCGTCCGGTGTGGCGCAGGGCACAGAAGGGAGCGGGAACCGTGGTGCCGGCCCGTCCGACTGCCTTCCCGGTCGGTCGTGAAGTTCAACATCGGGGAACGGGGATTTCTGTGGCGGCGGAGGGGACGAGGGCAGCCACCGCCCGGGCGCCGGGCACGCGGGACGGGCAGGCTCGCCACCTGACCGCGCTGCTGACCTGCGCCATGGCGTTCTCGATGCTGCAACTGTTCCTGCTCGGTGCGCTGGGGCCCCGCCTGGTGGAGGAACCGGGCATCTCCCCGGCGGTGTTGGGACTGGCGACCACGGTCGGCTTCGGGACGGCCGCCGTGTTGTCCCCGGCCGGCGGCCGGATGGTGGACCGCGTCGGGCCCCGGCGCTCGCTCGTGCTCCTGCTCGTCCTCTCCGCGGTGGCCCTCGCCCTGATCGGCGCCGCCCCCGGCGCGGGCCTGCTGCTGGGCGCGGTCGCGCTGGGCGGAATACCACAGGCCCTGGCCAACCCCGCGACCAACAAGGCGATCCTGGCCGCCGTCCCGTCGGCCCGGCGGGGTGCGGTGACCGGCCTCAAGCAGTCCGGTGTCCAGCTGGGCGCGTTCGCCGCCGGGCTGCCGCTCGCCGCCCTCGCCGGCGGCCTCGGCTGGCGGGGCGCGGTGTGGACGGCCTCCGGGGCGGCCTTGCTCGCCGGGGCGTGGGCGCTGCGTGCGCTGCCCGCCGACCCGCCCGTCCCGCCGGCCCCGCCCGTTCGCACGTCGTACGTACCGAGGGGGATGGTGGCCTGGCTGGCGGGATTCTCGCTGTTCCTGGGAGCCGGGATCGCTTCCGTCAACACCTATCTCGCCCTGTACGGGGTGCGCGGCCTGGGGATGGGCCCCACCCCGGCCGGTGGCCTGGTCGCCGTCCTCGGCGTCGCGGGCGTACTCGGCCGGGTCGGGTGGTCGAAGGCCGCCCGCCCGGGACGGGCCGAGTGGCTGCCGGGTCTGCTGGCCTGCGGTGCCGTGGGCGCCGCGGCTCTCCTGGCCGGCGGGTCGCTCGCCCGTCCGCTGGTATGGGCCGGCGCCGTCGCCGTCGGAGTGTTCGCCGTCTCCGGCAACGCCGTCTCGATGGTGCTGGTCGTGCAGCGCGCCGCTCCGGGCCGGGCCGGCCAGGAATCGGCGCTCGTCGCGGCCGGGTTCTTCGCCGGATTTGCCATGGGCCCGCCGCTGTTCGGCTTCCTCGCGCAGAGCGGGCGGTACGGGTCCGGCTGGCTGCTGGTCGCGGTGGAGTTCGCCGCGGCGGGAGCGGTGGCGTTCCTCTGGGCCGTACGGGACCGGCGCGCGCGGACGGGGAAGGAGGCATGACCCCCGGCGACCGGGCCGGACGGGCGCTCGCGGCCGTCATCGGCCGGGTGACGGTGACCGAGGCCGAGGCGGGCGCCCGCTTCCCGCTGTACGCGGACCCGGTCGACGGGCGGTGGAAGACGACCGGCCGAGGCTCGTGGACCGGCGGCTTCTGGGCCGGACTGCTGTGGTTGCGGGCCCGGTACACGGGGGACGGGGCACACCGGCGGGCCGCCGCGGACTGCACCGCCCGACTCGCTCCGTGGGCGGAATCCGACACCGCCACCCGGGGACTGATCTTCTGGTACGGGACGGCGCCGGCCCTGGGCACACCCGAAGCCGTCGCGCTCCGGGCGAGGGCGGCCCGCGCCTGTCTGGACTCCTACGACCCCGGGGCGGGGATCGTGCCCTGGGGCGCGGCGCTCGGCGGCCCCCGCCTCCTGGCCCGCGCGGACGCCGTACCGGGGCTGGTGCCCCTCCTGGCCGCGGCCGGACCCGAAGGGGCCGTCGTGGCCGCGGCCCACCTCCACCGGCACCTCGACCTCGCCCTCGGCCCGGAGGGCGCGGGAAGCGGCCGCCGGCCGCGGCCCGCCTGGACGTTCGACCCGGCAGCGGGCTGGTCCCCCTGTGCGGATCCGGCACCGGGGTGGAGCCGCGGAGAGGCGTGGCTGCTCCTGGCCGTGGCCGACGCACTGCTCCGGCCGGAGATCGCCCGCCACCGGCCGGAGCGGCTCGCCCTCGCCGCGGAGCAGTTGCTGGTACAGGCGCGGGCACTGACCGGGCCGCTCGTCCCGCCCAACGAGGCGTCCCGGCCGCGGGGGCCCGTCGACACCTCGGCCGCGGCGATCACCGCCGTCGCGCTGCTCAAGCTGTCGCGCGCACGGGCACCCCGGGCCGAGGTGTGTGCGCGGCGGGCCGTGGCGATCCTGAGCCGACTGACCGGGGCCCACCTCAGCGAAGCGGGTCCGGGCCGGCCGCCGGGAATGCTGCTGGACGGCTGCTACGACGCCGCCAAGGGCCTGGCGGTGCGTCACGAACTCATCTGGGGCGACTTCTTCCTGGCCCTCGGACTGGCCGCACTGGGCGACCTCGTCGACATCACCCGCGTGTAGCGGCCCCGTGGGCCCGGCCGTAGCCGCGCAGCACGCGGCGGGCCACCGAGGTGATGTGCAGCTCGTCCGGGCCGTCGAGGATGCGGGCCGCGCGTCCGCCGCGGAACAGCGACGGCAGCGCCGTGTCCGGGCCGAGCCCGGCAGCGCCGTGGACCTGGATGGCGGAGTCCGTGACCTGCTGCAGCATCCGGGCGGCGGCGACCTTGGCCAGACCCACCTCGGTACGGGCGTCCCGTCCGGCCGCGATCAGCGCTACCGCCTCGTGGACCAGGGGCCGGGTGGTGCGCAGCGCGAGGAGGGAGTCGAAGACGTGCTGCTGGACCAGCTGGTGGTCGGCGAGCGGCCCGCGCGATCCCCGGCGGGTGGCGGCGCGTTCGGCCATGAGGTCGAAGGCGCGCCGGGCCTGCCCCAGCCAGCGCAGGCAGCGCAGCGTGCGGCCGAGCGCGAGCCGTTCACCCGCGATGGCCAGGGCGTCGCCACCCGCGCCGAGGAGGTGGTCGGCGGGCACGCGGACCCGGTCCAGTTCGATCTCGTACTGGCCCGCCGCCCCCAGTACGCGCAGTTCGCGTACGACGCGGAAGCCGGGTGAGCCGGTCGGTACGAGCAGCAGGGAGAGGCCCTCGCGGTCGCCCGCCGCCCCGCCCGTACGCGCCATGACGGTGACGAGATCGGCGCCGGCGGCTCCGGAGGTGAACCACTTGCGGCCGCTGATCACCCAACCGCCGTCCGCCCGGGCCTCGGCACGCGTGCCGGTGAGGAGCGGGTCGGTGCCCGGTACGTCCGGCTCGGTCATCGCGTAGCAGGTGCGCATCTCGCCCGCGACCAGACGTTCCAGGTACTCCTCGCGCACCCGGGTGCCGCCGTGGCGGTTCAGCATGGTGACGTCGAGCAGCGGGGCGGAGCCCAGTGCGGCGGGACCGTGATCGCTGGCGCCCTCGGCCTCGGCGAGCGCCGCGTACGCACGGAACGTCAGGCCGCCGCCGCCCAGGTCCGCCGGGAGCGGCAGGGCCCACAGCCCGGCGGCACGCGCCTCGGCCCGCAACTCCGCCAGGGCGGCGGCCGCTTCCCTTCCGCCCGCGTCCAGCACCGTTTCGGACGGGATCACCCTCGTACGGACGAACCGTTCGACCTCCTCCCTCAACTCGGCCGCCCCCGGTTCGGGTTGAACCGGTCCGGCGTACTCCGTGCCCGAATCCGTCACTGTGTTCCTCCTCGTTCCCGGGAACCCATGGGAACTGCTGTCCGACTCCCTGTCCGAGGAACTGGTCGGGTGCGCACCCCCCAGAGTTCCCGCGTTCCGTTCGACCTGGGCGACGGCCACCGCCGCGCCGGGAGAGGAGAGGCATGGCGTCCCCCGCAACCACGCAGACGGTCCGGCCGCTCGACACACTGGCCTTCGGCACCTCGGGGCCCCCGCAGATCACCGACGTCGTCGCCGCACACCTGCGGCTGCTCGGAGCGCGATGCGACGGGCCCACCGACGACGGCCCACCGGGCCGCGTCACGCTCTCCGGCGCGGGCTTCGACCCCGCTCGCGCGACCGTCACCTGGGCGAAGCCCGGCAGCGGGCTCGTCGACGAGGCGACCGTGCAGGCCGCGACCGGCATGATGGCGGTCCACGGACGGCGCGACGGCAGCCCGCGCGGCCTGGCCGCCGACTACGCGGCGACGGCCACCGCCGTCCTCACCGTCCAAGGACTGCTCGCCGGCCTGGTCGGCCAGGCCCGCGGGGCCGGGCCCTCCCACATCACCACCGGTGCCGACCGGGCCGGGCTGCTCGCCGTCTCCCAGTACCTCGCCGCCGCCGGGGCCGATGAGGGCGAAGCCGCCGAACTCGGTCCGGGAGGACCGCCCTTCACCTCGGCCGAGGGCGTGCCGTTCGAGTTGGAGACCCTCGATCCGGGTGCCTGGGCCGCGTTCTGGCGGGCCCTGGGAGCCCCGGCCGACGCGATGCGGGCGGGGTGGCGGCCGTTCCAGTTCCGCTACGCCACCGCCTGCGCCCCCTTCCCCCGGGTCCTCCACTCGGTGACCCGTTCACACCCCCTCCCACGGATCCGGCGGGCCGCGGTGCTCTCCGGCGCCGAGGTGTGCGTACTGCGCACCCTGGCCGAACGCGCCCTGGAGACGGACGGCGCCGCGCCCTGGTCGCTGCGGCCACTGTCCGGTGGCCCCGCGCCGTCGCGCCCCCGTACGACGGTTTCCCCCTCGGCCGGCCGACCGCTGGCCGGGCTGACGGTGCTGGAGGCGGGCCGTCGCATCCAGGCACCCCTCGCCGCGCACCTGCTCGGCCTGCTGGGGGCCGAGGTCATCCGGATCGAGCCGCCGGGCGGGGACCCGCTGCGCGGCATGCCGCCCGCCTGCTCCGGGATCTCGGCCCGCTGGCTCGCCCTCAACCGGGGCAAGAAGGCCGTCGAAGTGGACATCAAGGCCGAGGCCGACCGCCGCCGGCTCCGGGAGATGGCCGCGGAGGCCGACGTCTTCCTGCACAACTGGGCACCGGGCAAGGCCGCGGAGTTCGCTCTGGACGCCGACGACCTCGCGCGGGTCAATCCGGCCCTGGTCCACGCGTACACGAGCGGCTGGGCCGAACGGCTCCAGGACGCCCCCATCGGCACCGACTTCATGGTGCAGGCCCGCACGGGGGTGGGCGAGGCGGTCCGCCCCGAAGGGGAGCCCCCCGCGCCCTCGATGATGACCCTGCTCGACGTACTGGGGGGTCTGCACGGTGCCGAAGCCGTTCTCGCGGGGCTGCTGCTGAGGGAACGCACCGGCCACGGCGTACGGGTGGACTCCTCGCTGCTCGGCGCCGCCGACTCGCTGACCGCCCCCGCCCTGCGGCGGGTGGCGCGCGGGGAGGCCGCCAGGCGGCCGGCGGGATTCCGGCACCCGCTGCCGACGGCCGACGGCTGGCTCGCCCCCGCCGACGAAAACGCCGGGGCCGCGGCCGCGTACGACCTGCGCGACCTCTCCACGAGCGACGCGGTCGACCGGCTGAGTTCCCACGGCCTCGCCGTCACCGCCGTCACCACCGACCTCCGCGACCTGCACCACGACGCGCGCTTCGCCGGCTCGGTCGGCCGTGACGCGCACGGTGCCCCCGCCGTCACCGCCCCCTGGAGCCTCGTATGACCGCCGACCGGCCCGTACTGCGCGACCTGCTGCCCGCCGATCTCCGCCGCTCCTGGGTGGTCGACGGCACCTGCCCCGACCTCGACGTCTACAGCCTCTTCCGGGCCCGCCAGATCGCCGGCCTGCACCGCACGGCCGTCCTGGATGCCAGGGGAAGGCTCTGCTACACCGCCCTGGACCGCAAGGTGCGATGTCTGGCCACCGGCCTCAGAGACCTCGGCATCCGCGAAGGCGACGTGGTCGGAGTGCAACTGCCCGACGACCGCAACGCCGTCATCGCCGACCTGGCCTTGGCCGCGCTCGGCGCCGTCGCCCTGCCGTTCCCCGTCGGCCGCGGCACCCTGGAGGCCGAGTGCCTGCTCCGCCGGGCCGGGGCCGTCGCCGTCATCGCCGCGGTCGAGCACCGCGGCTTCCACCACGCGGCCGGCCTGCACACGCTCGCGCGCGCACTGCCCGCCCTCCGCCACGTCGTCGCGGTGGGCCCCGGCAGCGCACCCGGGGGAACGACCTCGTGGTCGGACCTCATGCGCCGCGACCCCGGCGGATTCGTCCCCGCCCGCCCGGACCCCGACAGCGCCGCCCGGATCCTGGTCTCCTCGGGATCCGAAGCCGAGCCGAAGATGATCGCCTACTCGCACAACGCGCTGGCCGGCGGACGCGGGAACTTCCTCGCCTCGCTCATGCCCGACGGGACCCCGCCGCGCTGCCTCTTCCTCGTACCGCTGGCCTCCGCCTTCGGGTCCAACGGAACCGCCGTCACCCTCGCCCGGCACGGCGGCACCCTGGTCCTGCTCGACCACTTCTCGCCCGGGGCCGCCATCGAGGCCGTGCGCGAGCACCAGCCGACCCACGTCCTCGGCGTGCCCACCATGGTGCGCATGATGCTCGAACGCATCGACGCAGCGAGCGAGCGGCTGCCGGCCCCCACCGCCCTCGTCCTGGGCGGGGCTCCGCTCGACGAGGCCACCGCGGCCGCCGCCGCGCAGGCCTTCGGCTGCCCCGTGGTCAACCTCTACGGCTCCGCCGACGGCGTCAACTGCCACACGGGGCTGGCCGACACCGTGCCCCCGACCGACGCCGCGGGCGTCGTGGCGGGCCACCCCGATCCCCGGGTCGCCGAGATCCGCATCGCCGACCCCGAGACCCACGATCCGCTCCCCGACGGCGACATCGGGGAGATCGTCTCCCGGGGCCCCATGACCCCGCTGTGCTACGTGGGCGCGCCCGATCTGGACGCCCGCTACCGCACCCCCGACGGGTGGGTCCGTACCGGCGACCTCGGCTACCTCGACGCCGACGGCGTGCTGCACGTCGTCGGACGCCTCAAGGACATCGTGATCCGCGGCGGCGCCAACATCAGCCCGGCCGAGGTCGAGCGCGAACTCCGTTCGCACCCGCAGGTCCGGGACGTGGTGTGCGTGGGCGTCCCCGACCGGCTGATGGGGGAGCGGCTGGCGGCCTGCGTGGTGGCGCGGGGCCCGCAGGCTCCGACGCTGGACTCCCTCGGCGTCCACCTGGGCGCGCGGGGGCTGGAGCGGCGCAAGCACCCCGAGCGTCTCCTCGTGGTGGAGGAGGTGCCCCTGACGGCGGCGGGCAAGCCGGACCGGACCGCTCTGCGGGAACGCCTGGCCGGGAGCCCGCCGTCGGCGCGGAACGGTCTTCCCTGGACGCCGCCCCTGGCCCAGGCCGGATGACCGACGAGCCCGGCAGCCGAGGGCTGCCGGGCTCTCGCGGCGGGTCGCCCGGATCAGGAGCCGCCCGCGGCCTTCTTCAGCTCGGCCGCCGCGTTGCGGTAGACGGGCAGCAGATCGAGGTCCTCGGCCGGATAGTTGACGATCTCGACCTGCTTGGCGCCCGAGTCGGGCAACACGGTCCCGGTCGACATGTGGGCGTTGTCCAGGACCAGGGACGGCTTCTTCGCGGAGAGCCCGGCCAGCTGCGCCGGGGTCACCGCCTCCGGCCCGTAGGTACCCACCGTGGTGGCGCCCGCGAGCTTCGCGGCCCAGCCCGTGAAGACCTGGGCGACCACGGAGGGGCCCTTTCCGCCGGGCCACCCGGCCTGCAGTTCCTTGGTGAGCCTGCCGTACTCGCTGTCGAACCCGGACTTCCACTTCGTGGCCGCATCCTGCGTGCCGAAGAGCGCGCCCAGCTTGTCGACCTCGGCCCTGACCTTGGCAGGGTCGTTGTCGAGGTTGACCTCGACCAGCTTCGCCTTGGAGCCGGCGGCCTCCTTGATCTTCGCCGCGTACGGCTCGAAGGGCGCGTAGAGCACGAAGTCCGCCTTGGCGACGGCGGCGAGGTCGGAGGGCCTGGGGTCGTAGTCGGGGGCGTGGTGGACGGACTGCGGCACGATGACCTTGACGTCCTCGGCCCCGGCGGCCTTGGCGAACGCGCCCTCCCAGGTGGTGGTCACGACCACCACGGGCCTGTCCTTCCCGGGGGCCGGAGCGCCGCCCTTCGCGGGGGCGCCGGCGACGGCCTCCGGGCCGGTGCCGGCGCCGTCGCCACAGCCGGCGAGGAGGGCGAGGGCCGTGCTCAGTGCGAGGAGGGAAGAGGTTCGGACGCGGGTGCGCGCCATGAGCTGATTCTCCGTTCGGGAATGAAGTGGACGGCGAGGACGAGCGCCCCCGCCGTCAGGACGAGTACCGGGCCGGGCGGCCAGTCCAGCCACAGGGCCAGCAGGAAGCCGGTCGCGTTGACGGTCACGCCGATGCCGACCGCCCAGAGGGTGATCGACTTCAGAGAGCTGCCCAGGCGTCGCGCCGCGAGTGCGGGCAGCAGGGTCAGGGCGTCGACGAGCAGGGCGCCGGTGAGCTTGATGGCTCCGGCGACGGCGATCGCGACGAGCACCAGGAGGGCCGCGGTCAGGGCGCGTACGGGGACTCCGGAGCACTGGGCGAGCTCGCGGTCGTAGAGGAGGAGGCCGACGTCGTGCCGCCGCCACCAGAACAGGCCGGGTACGACGGCGGCCAGGACGCCGAGCACGACGAGGTCGGGCGTGCCGACGGAGAGGATCGACCCCCACAGCAGGGCGAAGGCCCCGGACGCGTTGACCCCCGACACGGCGAGGAGCAGCAGCGCCGCGGCGATGGCGAGGCTCATCAGCAGACCCATGGCTCCGGACAGGCCGTCCGGGGTACGGGCGAGCGGGGCGACGCCCGCTCCGGCCAGGGCGCAGGCGACGAGCGCGCACAGCATGGGGTCGAGGCCGGTGAGCAGACCGACCGCGATGCCCAGCAGCGCGACGTGCATCATCGCGAAGCGGACCGGCATGATGTCGAGCCCGACGATGACCACCCCGATGACCGGCAGGCCGATCGCGGCGAGCAGCAGCGCGAGCCCGGCCCGCTGGACCGGAAGCAGCTGCAGCAGCGCGCCGAGGTCGGCGGTGGCGAGGGACACCGGGGTCACCGGAGCTCCCGCAGCCGGCCCGCGGCCATCTCCAGCACCCGGTCGCAGCGGTCCGCCAGAGCCCGGTCGTGCGTCACCACGATCAGGGTGACCGGCAGTGCGGTGAGGACGTCGGCGGCCTCCGCCTGCCCGTCGAAGTCGAGGGCGGCGGTGGGCTCGTCGGCCAGCAGCACCTGTGCGCCCGCGGCGACGCAGCCGATCGCGCGGGCCAGGTACATCCGCTGCAACTGCCCTCCGGACAGGGTGTGCAGGGGGCGCTCGACCAGCGCGGCGACGCCCAGCCGGGCGGCGGCCTCGGCGGCGTCGTCCGGCGCGGTACTGCCCGCGAGCAACTCGGCCCCGAGCAGGGGGAACCGTCCGGCGGCCGGCTTCTGGGGGATCCAGGCGCAGGCCCGGCGGCGCCACGCCCACTCGGCGGCCGAACCGGTGGTCCGGCCGCCGACCCGGATCGAGCCCGTCACCTGTCGGTGCAGACCCAGGACCGCACGCAGCAGGGTGGTCTTGCCCGAACCGTTGGTCCCGGTCAGCGCCACGCGCTCACCGGCGGCGATCTCCAGGTTCACCTCGGAGACCGCCTCCACCCGGCCGTGCCGGCAGGCGACCGCCCTCATGTGCACATCGAGCCCGCCCATCCCACGCCTTTCCGTCGGTCCGTGCCGTGCGGGGCAACAGGTGTCCGCCGCCCACGTTCCAGTAGTCGGACGGCGATGGGCCGCAGTTCCCGGCGGGCCGGACATCGTCGCGGGTGAATCCCCTCCGACCCGCCGGGCCCCGGCATCCGCCGCCGGAGCGTTCGCACCGCCGCGGCGAGGTCCGTCGCCGCCGGACCGGTGGCGTTCAGCTGCCGGGCCGGATCGCGATCGCGATCGTCTCGACCGGTTCGCTGTGACGGAAGTGCAGGACGAAGCGGACGACCTGACCCGGCTGCCATCGTTCCTTCACCTTCACCATTACCCCCACCCCGAAGGGGGACATCTCCACCGCCCCTCCGGCCGGGATGCGAACGGGACCGTCCCTGTCCATGGAGTCGGCCCCGGTCCCCGTGCTCCGGTGCCGGCTCAGCACGGCCCGTTCCACGGCCGTGGAGGTCACGGACACCAACTCGTCCTCCCCGCCACCCAGGTTCGAGATCCTGAAGAACGCCGCGGTGTCCTCCCTGCCGGCGTACGGAACGAAGACGCGGCCGTCGTCGACCGCGATCCGGGGCGGGGTTCCGGCAGCCCCCGAGGCGGCCCAGGCCGTCAGACAGCACAGGCCCACCAGGCACGCGATCACCGGAGCGGCCGCGGCCAGGTACGCCTCGCGCAGACGCGGGCGCGCGGCCCAGCGGCCCTCCGTCGCTTCTCCTCGAACGGATTCGGTCATCGTCCACTTCCCGTCCGGGCGGTGCGGGCCCGCGCCCCGGCGGGCCGGCCGGCGGGGTCCCGGCCGCGCAGCCGCAGGCTGTTCCCCACGACGAGCAGCGAGCTCGCCGACATGGCCGCCGCGGCGACCATCGGGTTGAGCAGACCGACGGCGGCCGGCGGGACGGTGACGAGGTTGTAGCCGAACGCCCAGACCAGGTTGACCCGGATGGTCGCGAGGGTGCGGCGGGCCAGCCGGACCGCGTCGGCCACCGCCTCGACGTCACCGCGTACGAGGGTCACGTCCGCCGCACCGATGGCGACGTCGGTCCCGCCGCCCATGGCGATCCCGAGGTCCGCGCCGGCCAGTGCGACGGCGTCGTTGGCGCCGTCCCCGATGACGGCGACGCACCGGCCCTCGTCCCTCAGCCGTCCGACGAGAGCGGCCTTGTCCTCCGGCGCGCAGCGGGCATGGAGGCGGGCGATCCCGAGCGACGAGGCGACGGCCGCGGCCGGGGCCTCGCGGTCGCCGGTGGCGAGGATCGGCTCGACTCCCAGCCGCCGGAGGCGCTCGACGGCCCGGTAGCTTCCCGGCCGCGGCACGTCGCCGAGCGCGACGAGCGCCTGGGCGACGCCGTCGACCCGTACCAGGACGGGCGTGAGCGCGGCGGCCTCGGCGGCGGCCAGCGCCCGGGCCAGGGACTCGGGGAGATCGTCGCCGGGTGCGCACACCTCGACGGTACGGCCCTCGACCACACCGCTGACGCCCGCGCCGGGGACGGCCCCGAAACCGGTCACCGGTGGCAACGCCCTTTTGGGGACGCTCCGTTGGGCGTGGGCGGCCAGGGCCCTCCCGAGCGGATGCTCGGAGCCCTGTTCGACCGCGCCGGCCAGCCGGAGCACGTTCTCCCGGCCCAGGCCGTCGGGGACCGTCGTCAGCCGGGCGACGGTCATGTGCCCGGTCGTGAGGGTGCCGGTCTTGTCGAACACGACCGTGTCGACGTGCCGAAGGGCCTCCAGGGCCCGCGGTCCGCTGATCAGAATGCCCATGCGGGCGCCACGGCCCGTGGCGGCGAGCAGGGCGGTGGGTGTGGCGAGGCCGAGGGCGCAGGGGCAGGCGACGACGAGGACGGCGACGGCGGCGGTGACCGCCGGCTGCGGGTCCGCACCGGCGCCGAGCCAGAAGCCGAGCACGGTGACGGCCGACGCCAGGACGACGGGGACGAAGACGCCCGCCACGCGATCGGCCAGACGCTGAGCCGCCGCCTTTCCGGTCTGGGCCTCGGTGACCATGCGCGTGATGCGGGCGAGCCGGGTGTCCGCGCCCACCGCGGTGGCCCGCACGACGAGCAGCCCGCCCACGTTCACCGCCGCGCCGGTCACGGCCCGGTCCGGCCCGACCTCGACGGGATCGCTCTCACCGGTCAGCAGGGACAGGTCCAGGGCGGAGCTGCCGGAGACCACGACGCCGTCGGTGGCGACGCGTTCCCCGGGCCGGACCACGAATTCCTGCCCGACGGCCAGCTGTTCGACCGGGATCCGCCGCTCCTCGCCGTTCTCGCGCACGGTCACGTCCCCGACCGTCAGGGCGGACAGCGAGCGCAGCGCCGCGCCCGTACCGCGCCGTGCCCGCGCTTCCAGGAACCGGCCGGTCAGGACGAACAGCGGTACGCCGACCACCGCCTCCAGATAGACGTGGGCGACCTCGCCCCCGGCCGAGGGGAGGAGGGTGAAGGGCATCCGCATTCCCGGCAGGCCCGCGCCGCCGAGGAACAACGCGTACAGGGACCAGAGAAAGGAGGCGGCGACTCCGAGCGAGACCAGCGTGTCCATGGTGGCGGCCGAATGCCGCAGCCCCCGCAGCGCGCGGACGTGGAAGGGCCAGGCGCTCCAGACGGCCACCGGTGCGGCGAGCACGAGGCACAGCCACTGCCAGTTGCGGAACTGCAGGGCCGGGACCATCGACAGGGCCATGACCGGCGCACAGAGCAGGACGGTGATCAGCAGCCGGTCGCGCTCGCCGCGGTCCTCCTCCGGCGCGGCATCCGCCGCCTCCCCTTCCGCCCGTCTCCGGGGCTCCTCCGCGGGCACGTGGAGTCCGGCCGTGTACCCGGCGCGCTCGACGGCGGCCACCAGTGCGTCCGCCGTGACGCCGGGCGGATGGAGCACCCTCGCCCGGCCGGTGGCCAGGTTGACGGTGGCGCTGACCCCCTCGATCCTCCCGAGCCGCTTTTCGACGCGGTTGACGCAGGCCGCGCAGGTCATGCCGCCGACGGTGAGGTCCGTGGTGGTGCAGACGGCCGCCGGCTCCGGTGTCATCGGCCACCGTCCGACCGCGTGCCACCCGTGCCGTCGTGACCGTGCTGCCCCGGGCCGCCGCCGACGCCGCCCACCGGGGCGGTGCCGCCCCCGCCGGAGTGCATGCCGGGTGCGACCGGGCCCGCGGCGGAACCGACCGCGTACGAAAGGCAGAACACCACCGCCAGCAGGGCCAGGAACCCGGTGAGCGCCGGTGGTGGTACCCACCGCCGCGGCGGGGGGCCCGTCTCGCCGGGGGATCGCTGAGGTCGCGCCATCGCCACTCCCTGCACGGGCGCGCTCCGGCGCCCCTCGCTCGTCCGGTCCCGCGCTACGCGGACCGTTTCGGAGGCGGCATCCCCTGGTCCCGCGACGCCTTCCCCCTGAGGGGTCGTTCCGCGGCGTCGACGAGTTCCCGGATTCGGCGGACGCCGACCGGCAGCGGTACGCCCGGCGCGGTGCGGGGAACCTCAGGCGGGGCGGACGGCGGGGAGGGTCAGGGATTGGTCCAGGCGTCAGGGGTCCGGGTCAGCGCGGACACGTCGGCGGGCAGGTCGCAGGAGGCGACATCGGCGAGCGACACACCGTCGAGGATCTCGCGCACATTGGCCCGGAGCGCGATCCACAGGGGGAGCAGCGCCTCGGCCGGGCCGGTGTAGGAGAGGTCCGGGGGGCGGACCCCGCGTACCGAGACGAGCGGTCCGTCCACGACGCGGATGACGTCCGCGATGCTGATGGACCGGGCGGGCCGGGCCAGGCGGTAGCCGCCGTTGCCGCCGCGCCGGCTGAGCACCAGACCACCTCGGCGCATGTCGTTGAGGATGCCTTCGAGGAACTTGTGCGGGATGTCCTGGGCGTCCGCGATGGCTTCGGCCTTCACCGGCCCGCCGTCCTGTGACGCGGCGAGCTGCAGCGCGGCACGCACCGCGTAGTCCGCCCTGGCTGAGATCCGCATGCGGACATTATCCCGTACGGCTCGGGCCTGCGTCCGCCACGGGTGGGCCGCCCCCCGGCTGCCGGCCGGGTGCTCGTGCCCGGCAGCCGGGGACCGGGTGGGGCCGTCTCCCGGGGTGGCCGACGTCAGTGGAAGGCGGCCGCCACCGCGCGGTGGGAGCCGTTGAGGTAGTGCTCGCCGATGGAGCGCAGGCGGTGCGCGGCGGGATGGTGCGCGGTCAGCACGCGCGCGTTGCGCCAGAAGCGGTCCAGGCCGGGGGCGTCGGCGAGCTCCAGCACGCGCGCGGTGATGTGCAGGGCGGCCTTCGACGTCACCGTCTCGGCCGTGGCGACCAGGGCGCAGACGCCCGCCGGCTCCTCGGCATCGAGCCGCGTGCCCGGGTCGAGGGCCTGGGCCATCACCTCCGTCGCCCGGTCGACCACGGCGGTGGCCGTCTGGGCGGCGGAGGCGAGTTCCCCGTACGTCAGGAAGAGGTCCGGGTCCGCACCGGGCAGCCGGTACGCGCGACCGCCCCTGCTGAGGTCGCGGGCTTCCGTGAGCGCGCCCTCGACGATGCCGAGGCCGACGTGGCACAGGGCGAGCCGGAGCGCCGGTCCGGCGAGCGCGGTGAAGGGCGGGGCCGACTCCTCGTCGTGCGGCCGGCGGCCCAGCACCTGTCCCGGTGTGACGGCGACCCGGTCGAGGACGACCTCGCCGGCGCCGCCGACGCGCTGCCCGAGGCGGTCGTGGACGGGTTCGACGGTCATGCCCCGCGCGTGGGACGGGATCCGTACGACCAGGACGTCACCGGTCACGGGACAGGTGGCGTCGAGCACGATCTGGTCGGCGACGGTCACCGCCGTCTCCACGAACCGGCGCCCGCTCAGCACGTAGCCGGTGCTGCGCGGCCTCAGCGTGAGGTCGGTTCCATCGGTGTCGTCGCCGGGCCCGGGAGCGCGTACCGCGCCGGTCCACAGCCACTGTTCGCGAACCGACTCCTCTTCGAGGGCGGTCGCGTGCCGGTGCCCCGCGTAGAAGCGTCCGCTCCACGCGTGTACGTAGTGGCGGGCGAGCACGTCGCCGACGGAGCTGTCCGCGGTGGAGATCTTCCGTATGACGCTGCATCCGGTACGCCAGTCGGCCCCGCGGTCCGACGAGTGCGGGGTGAGGGCGGCCGGCAGCCCGGCCTCGCGCAGCCGGGCCGCCTCGTCGTGCGGCGGCTTGCCCGCCCGGTCGCGGGAGATGGCGTCCGCCGAGAGGTCGTCCGCCACGTCGCGGGCGGTGCGCAGGAGCGCGCGGCGCCGTTCGTCGGCTGACCGCCGGCCGACGGCGGTGCCAGGGGGGATGGCGGTGGTCATGTCGGCTACTCCGGAACGTCGTCGGGCGGTTTCGGCCGGTCGCCGAATCCCCACCTTTCCCATCGGATTGATAGGGATATTCGCCCGAAGTCGCCGTCCGGGCAAGGGTGCGACCGGATGATGGACAGTCCGGTCTCGCGATGGAAGACGACGTGGGGTCAGCGGCCCCGACCGCGGCCGCGTCTGCCCCCCGCCCCCCCCGCCACCCCGGGCCCTGTCCGTTCAGGCGCAGCCGGTCCGCTGAACCGGTGTTCAGCTCGTCCTGTCGCGGATCACGTTGCGGTGCTCCTCGTAGACGAGCCGGGCGTCGGCGTCCGGCATCGCCGGGGTCGTGAGGCCGCAGGCACAGGTCACCACCGTGAGATCGCGCGGAGCGTCCGTGCCGTACCTCTCGGGGCCGGTCCGTGCGGCCCCCGGCGGCCTCTCGTAGCGGAGGCGGTGCGGGGTCCGGGCAGCGGCCGGGGCGATGGGGGAGCCGGTGTCGTCGGGGGTGAAGCGGTGATCGCTCATGGGCCCAGTGTCGCCTGCCGCGCACGGGCGAGGGGCGCACGCGCGGCAGGGCACAGCGGCGGCGTCACCGAGTTGTACGCGGCCCGTCCCGGCGGGGTGCCCGAGCCCGGGGTGCCGTCCGGGCCCGGGCACCGGGCTCAGGCGAGGTCGAACCGGTCGAGGTTCATCACCTTGTCCCACGCCGCCACGAAGTCACGCACGAACTTCTCTCCGGCGTCCGCGGACGCGTAGACCTCCGCGACGGCCCGGAGCTGGGCGTGCGAACCGAAGACGAGGTCGACGGCGGTGGCGGTCCACTTGACCTCGCCCGTGGTGCGGTTCCGCCCTTCGAACACGTTCTCCGTCGCGTCCGACACCTTCCATTCCGTACCCATGTCCAGCAGGTTGACGAAGAAGTCGTTGGTCAACGTCTCCGGCCGGTCGGTGAGGACGCCGTGCGCGGACCCCTTGAATCCGGTGTTCAGGACCCGCATGCCGCCGGTCAGGACCGTCATCTCGGGTGCGGTCAGGGTCAACAGGGCGGCGCGGTCCAGCAGGAGCGTCTCCGGCGACAGCTTCTCTCCCGCCCGGAGGTAGTTGCGGAACCCGTCCGCCCTGGGTTCCAGCACACCGAACGACTCCACGTCGGTCTGCTCCTGCGAGGCGTCCGTGCGCCCCGGTGCGAACGGCACCGTGATGTCGTGCCCGGCGTTCTTCGCCGCCCGCTCGACGGCTGCGCACCCGCCCAGGACGATCAGGTCGGCGAGCGAGACCTTCTTCCCGCCGGCCTGCGCGCCGTCGACGTCCTGCCGGATGCCGTCGAGGGTCCGCACCACCTCGGCCACCTCGGGCAGGTCGTTGACCTCCCAGTCCTTCTGCGGCGCGAGCCGGATCCGCGCGCCGTTGGCCCCGCCGCGCTTGTCGGTGCCGCGGAAGCTGGCCGCCGACGCCCAAGCCGTGGCGACCAGTTGGGAGACGGAGAGTCCCGAGGCGAGGATCTTCTCCTTGAGGGCGGCGACGTCGGCGTCCGAGACGAGCTCGTGGTCGGCCTCGGGGACCGGGTCCTGCCACAGCTGCGGCTCGGGAATCCAGGGGCCGAGGTAGCGGGACAGGGGCCCCATGTCGCGGTGCAGCAGCTTGTACCAGGCCTTGGCGAACGCGTCCGCGAGCTGCTCCGGGTTCTCGTGGAAGCGCTTCGCGATCGGCCCGTAGACCGGATCCAGCTTCAGCGAGAGGTCCGTCGTCAGCATCATGGGGGCGTGCCGCTTCGACGGGTCGTGGGCGTCGGGCACGGTGTCCCGGGCCGCCGGGTCCGTGGGCGTCCACTGATGGGCCCCGGCCGGGCTCCTCGTCAGCTCCCAGTCGTACCGGAACAGGTTGTCGAGGTACCCGTTGTCCCACTTCGTCGGCGCGGTGGTCCAGGCGCCCTCCAGCCCGCTGGTGATCGAGTCGGCGCCCTTGCCGCTGCCGCAGGTGTTCCGCCACCCGAGGCCCTGCTGCTCCAGGGGGCCGGCCTCGGGCTCCGGACCGATGCACCCGGGGTCGCCCGCGCCGTGGCACTTGCCGAAGGTGTGGCCGCCGATGATGAGTGCGGCCGTCTCCTCGTCGTTCATGGCCATGCGCTTGAACGTCTCGCGAATGTCCCGGGCGGCGGCGATCGGATCCGGGTTGCCGTCGGGCCCTTCCGGATTGACGTAGATCAGTCCCATCTGCACGGCGCCGAAAGGACCGGAGAGCTGCCTGTCGCCGCTGTAACGCTCGTCTCCGAGCCAGGTGTCCTCGGGTCCCCAGAAGACCTCCTCGGGTTCCCAGATGTCCTCCCGGCCGAATCCGAAACCGAACGTCTTCAGTCCCATGGATTCGATGGCGCAGTTTCCGGCGAACACCAGGAGGTCGGCCCACGAGATCTTCCGGCCGTATTTCTGCTTGACCGGCCAGAGCAGGCGCCGGGCCTTGTCGAGGCTCGCGTTGTCCGGCCAGCTGTTGAGGGGGGCGAAGCGCTGGGCCCCGGCCCCGCCCCCGCCCCTGCCGTCCTCGATGCGGTACGTGCCGGCGGAATGCCAGCTCATCCGGATGAAGAGCGGTCCGTAGTGGCCGTAGTCGGCGGGCCACCAGTCCTGCGAGTTCGTCATCACCTCGAAGACGTCCCGCTTCAGCGCGTCGACGTCCAGGGTCGAGAACTCGCGCGCGTAGTCGAATTCCTCACCCATCGGATCGGACAGGGGCGAGTTCTGATGGAGAACCTGGAGGTCCAGTTGGTCCGGCCACCAGTCCCGGTTCGCCCGTGGGCGGGTCGGGGAAGGGGTCGGGGCGGGGATGACTGGGTTCTCGCTTTCGCTGCCGGACACGTCCGTCCTTCTTTCCTGTCTCGGTTTTTCCCCCCGCTGGCTGCGTCCGTATGGTCGCGCACCGCAGACCATGCCGCACGGGAACACGCAGGGGCCCCGCACAACGAGCACGCGAAGCCGAAAGACGGAATCCGGCCGTGCTCATCGGTAAACTGCTGCTTCCCCCGAGCCTGAACAGGTGAACCGATATGAGTGACCTGCTGGAGCGACTGCGCGGGCGAGGCTGGCGGATGACGTCCCAGCGGCGCGTCGTCGCGGAGGTCCTCGACGGCGAGCACGTGCACCTCACGGCCGACGAGGTGCACGCCCGCGCCGCCCGGCGGCTGCCCGAGATCGCCCGCGCGACCGTCTACAACACCCTGGGCGAGCTGGTCGCCCTCGGCGAGGTCGCGGAGGTCTCCACCGACGGCCGGGCCAAGCGCTACGACCCCAATGCCCACCACCCGCACCAGCACCTGGTGTGTTCCGGCTGCGGCACCATCCGTGACGTCCACATGACCGGCGATCCGCTGGCGGGCCTCCCGCGGGAGCAGCGGTTCGGCTTCACGGTCTCCAGGGCCGAGGTCACCTATCGCGGGCTGTGCCCCGCGTGCGCTTCCGGTCCGCCGCGGGGCTGAGCGGGAACGTCACGGGCGGACCGCCCGGACGGTCCAGGCCGCGGAGCCGTAGAGGACGCCGTGGTCGGTCCCGTGGGCGGCGAGGGTGGTCCTCAGGCCGTCGGCGGCGCGCCCGCGGCCTGCGGCGTCGAGGTCTTCGAGCATCCAGCCGAGCATGCCGAGCGTGAACCGCTCCGCGTCGTCGGCGCCCTCGCCGAACCACATCGGCTCTTCGTGGGCCTCCAGCCGGACCTGTGTGAAGCCGGCGGCGCCGAGGACGGCCCGGATCCGGTCCGGGTCCGAGAGCGCGAACGGCCCGGGGGAGCCGGGCTCGGGCGCGGGCAACGGGCGCCCCGCGGCCAGTGCCCCGGTGAAGGAGAGGAACCACTCGTTGCGGCTCAGGGGTTGCCAGACCGACTGCACGAAGCGCCCCGCGGGGCGCAGCGCGCCGCCGATGTTGCGGAACGCGGCGACCGGATCGGCGAAGAACATCGTCCCCATGCGGCTCACGGCCACGTCGAAGGCCGCGGCGGGGAAGGGGTGGACCTGGGCGTCGGCCCGGACGAAGTCGGCGTTGTGCAGCCCTTCGGCCGCCGCTCGCTCCCGTGCCACCCGCAGCATCGCGGCCGACAGGTCCACGCCCAGGGCCCGGCCTCCGGTTGCCGTCCGCGCGGCGTCACGGGTGATCTCACCGGTGCCGCAGCCGACGTCCAGCACCTGGTCGGCGGCGGACACGTCGGCCGCGGCGAGGAAGTCCGGGCGGTAGGCGCGTAGCGCGCGGTCGAACCGGTCGGCGTGCTCCGCCCAGTACGCGCCCTCCCGCCCGTCCCAGGCGCGGGCCTGCTCGGCGTTGGAGGGATCGACCCCGGGAACGCTGGTCATGGACACCACCACCTCACCATCACCTATGATCCCAAATTACTACCAAAGGGATGATTCGCCCCGTCCTGGCCCGCCGCGGGGGCCCCTTCCTCACTGCTCCTGCGGTGGTTTGCCGTCGGCCGCGGAGACCTCGACGAACTCCACGTGCCCCTTGCCGTCGAGGCGCAGGACGGGGACGGCCTTGTTGCGCGGATTGCCGTTGTTCTGGAAGGAGATGAACCCGCTGGCCCCGGCCACCTGCTGGGTGCCGTCCATCTGGTGGAACATCCGGGCCACCGCGTCGCCGACGACCTGACCCTGCCAGCGGGCCGCCATCTGGATGCCGTGCGCCGCGGCGAGCACCGCGTCGTGCCCCATCAGGGCCCCGCCGTCGTCCCGGGTGTCGCGCGGGAACCACTGGTCGAGCAGCCCGCCCGGCTGGAAGTTCTTCGCGGACGGCGCGGACACCGCCTGGGGCGCCGAGCGGTACATGTCGGGGTGGGAGAGGCCGGTGTAGAGCACCTCGATGTGCGTGTCGGCGGCGTGGGCGAGCTGCTCGGCGCTCAGGTTGGTCGTGTCGTCCCCGGTGAACACCGTGAACTGCTGGTCGGTGCAGCTGCGGTTGGCGAGCGCGTCGAGGAAGTGGGTGAGGTGCTGGCCGCGGCCCGCGAAGTACACCAGCTGGGGGCGCTGCTGGCACAACTGGCCGGGCATGTAGCGCAGTTCGTTCTGCCAGGCGCTGCTGACGGAGGAGTCGTAGGTCATCCGCTCGGCGACGAGCCGGTGCTTGTCGCCGTCCTGGAAGGCCTTGGTGAAGGCCGTGCCCAGGGTGGAGGCGTAGAGGTTCCCCTCCGCCACGTCCTGGATCACGACGGCGGTGGCGACGCCGCGCCGCTTGAGGTAGCCGGCCGCCGCGTACGCCTCGTCCTCGTTGGTGGGCGCGATCCGGACGAAGCCGTTGATCCCCTGGATGTTCGTCGCGGTCAGGGTGGCGCCCACCATGGCGATGCCGTGTTCGGAGAGACGCCTTATGGCCGCGAGGTTCTCGTTGTTGCTGGGGCCGAGACCGGCCACCGCGACGAGCCGGTCCGGGGAGTCCTTGCGGGCGATCAGCTCGTCGACCGTGTGCTTCCACTGGGTGGACTTGCTGCCCGGATTGGCGATCAGCAGACGGATCTTGGGGGTGGCCGCGAGGTCGCCCTGGTTGTGGCGGAACTGGGCGAGGTAGGCGCCCTGGAGCTCGTGCCGGACGCCCTCGGCCGAGTTGCTGTCGTCGGCGGTGCTCGTGAAGGAGGTGAAGTAGGCGACGCTGACGTACGGTTCCTTGTCCGCGTTGGCGAGGACCCGGCGGTTCTCCGCCTCGATCCTGCGGGTGACCGCGTCGAGGTGCGGGGCGAACACGTAGGCGCCGTCGGTCACTCCGACGCATTCGTCGTCCGGGCCCTGTTCGACGACCCCGTCGGCGCATCGGGCCTGGCGCTCCTGGAGCCAGCCGACCCCCAGCCAGAGCGCCGCGACCAGCGCGACCGCGGCGGCGGTGGCGAGGGCGACGCGGCGCACGACGTGCAGGGGCCATTCGAGTCTGGGCACGCGCTCAGCCCTCCCAGCCCGCGGTCTGGGGATCGCGCCAGTGGCGGTAGCGCTCCGCCTCGTCGTAGAGGGCCACGATGTCGTTCCTCCGCAGTTGGGACAGCTGCGCGCAGCCGTCGGCGATCAGGTCGTTGAGGCGCATGGCCGGGTCGGCGAGCGGATCGCTCCACACCCAGCGGGTGGTCACCAGGGTGTGGATCACCGACTCGGTGTCCATCACCCGTCCGGGCCGGCGCGGGACGAGTCCGGCGAGGAGCTCCACCGGGCCGCTGTCGGTGGGGAGGCGGTTCGGGGCGGCGGTGATCGCGTCGAACTCGGAGATCCACTGCGCGGCGGGTACGGCGGCGAAGCGCCGCGTCAGGTGCGCGGCGACCTCCTCGGTCCGCCCGCGGGCCAGCTGGTGGTACATCTGCTGCACCGGCTTCCCCTCGCCGCGGTAGTACTCGGCGAGGAGTTCGTGCGCCGCGTCCCACCCGTCGGGGCGGGCGGCCAGCCGCCACAGGAGCAGCCGGCGCAGCCACGGGTGCAGTACGGGGACGACGGCGACGGGCCCGGTCAGCAGCCAGCGGGAGCGGATCTCCCCGAACAGGGAGTCGTCGGGGCTGAGCAGCCGCGTGGCGACGGAGAAGTCCCGTGCGGCGGCGCATTCGGCGAGCGCGGCGCGCTGGGTGTCGTCGAAGTCGCGCAGGAGGTGGCCGAGGGCCGTGTCGGCGAGGGTGGCGGACTCCTCCCCGGAGCGCAACGGCCGGTCGGGCAGGGTGCGCAGCCAGCGGTCCTGCCGGGGGCCGGAGTCGGGGGGCGGCCCGGCCTGGCGCAGTACGTCCAGTACCTGGTGGACGGCGCGCGGCAGCCCTCCGGTCAGCCGGTGCACGAAGGAGGTGAGGCGGGTCAGCGGGGCCAGGTCGCCGTTCCCGCCGAGCTGGAGCTCTATCCGGATCCGCACCTCGTCCAGGTTGAGGTCGCGCAGGCGCAACGGGTACCACCAGGTGTCCTCGCTGTCGCGGGTGGGCCGGTGGGCGTTCCAGTCGGACAGGGAGGCCCGGTCGGGACCGCGCAGCTGCCAGGGCCAGGAGTCGCCGGTGGCCGGGCCCCAGCGGGGCAGCCAGCGGTTGGAGCTGGCGACGACGGTCAGCGGGTCGCTGGCATGGCCGGCCACGACCGTCTCGTCGTGCCGGGAGCGCACCAGCAGGTCGAGGAAGCGGCGGCCGTACCCGGTGTGGGAGTTGTCGAGGAGCAGCAGGTAGGAGCGGGGCATGAAACTGCGGGCCGAATTGCGTCTGAGGTCCTCCAGGAACGCGGAGAACAGGACGAGGTCGAGCCGCTCCTGCTCGTTCTCGTCACCCTCGTGACGCCAGAGGTTGAGCTCCACGAGGGCTTCCATGGGGTCCGCGCTGCGGGTCATGGGGTGGCGTCCGTACCAGTGGGCCCCGGAGGTCAGCCGGCTGCCCAGCCTGCCGCCGAACAGGCCGGGCATGGTGCGGCGGCCGCGCCGCAGGGCGTCCTGGAAGAGGGCGAGGGCGGCGGTCGAGGCGCCTTCGGGCATCCCGACCGCGCCCATCCCCACCTCGAAGAAAGCGGCCAGGTAATCCCCGTGCCGGGCCTCGTTCTCCTCCTGGAACCGGTCGAGCTGGCGCTGCACCGCGCGCCGGCCCTCGGCGAGGCTGCGCATGCGCAGCTCCTGGTCGGAGGCGAGCAGGCCCAGGCTGAGCAGCGGGAAGTGGGAGCGCCCGTAGCGGGGCAGCTTGCGTTCGAGCTGGCGGGCCAGGAGCCCGAGGGCGTAGCGCGGCAGCAGGGACTGGGCCCCGCCGAAATTGACGAAGGCGAAGGGGTAGTCGGGCCCGAAGTGCTCCATGAGCGCGCTGTGCGCCTCGCTGGCCCCGCTGCCCGCCGGCCCGAGGAGCATGGTCAGGGGCCGTTCGGCAGCCGGGTCCTCCTTCAGGCACGCGTCGACGAGCGACAGGATGCCGCTCCGGCCCCGCAGGCCCATGCCCGTGCCCGGCTCCATCACGTGTGATCCCCCCCAGGACGACGCTTCCGAGGAGTAGAGACTGCCATCCGGACCGGGAGTCAGACAGGGTTTTCCCCTCCTTGATTCGGTCCGGTCGCATCCGCGCAGGTGCCGCGGGGTTCCGGGCCCGGGGGAGGGGCCGGCGGCCGGCCCGTGACGAGGGCCCCGACGTGCGCGGCGTGGGCCGCTGACCGAGATTGGATGTATCCGTTCCACCTGCCCGAGGAGACGCCCGTGTCCGCGCAGACCCCCGGGGCCTCCGGCCCGACAGGTGAGCAGTGGGAGCTGCGCCACGGCGGCCAGAGCGCCGTCGTGGTGGAACTCGGCGGCGCCCTGCGCCACTACGAGGCGGACGGCCGGCCCCTGCTGGACGGGTTCGCCGCCGACGCCCCCGTCACCGCCGGGCGCGGGCAGCTGCTGGTGCCCTGGCCCAACCGGGTGGGCGGGGGCCGCTACCGGTTCGACGGCACGGACCTGCAACTCCCGCTCAGCGAACCGGAGCACCACAACGCGATCCACGGACTGCTGCGCTGGACCCCCTGGCGCCTGCTCGACCGCTCCGGCGACGCGCTGCGGGCCGGCACCACGCTCCACCCCCAGCCCGGGTACCCCTTCCAGCTGGAGGTGACCGCCGACTACCGGCTCACGGACGAAGGCCTGGAGGTCCTGGTCCGCGCCACCAACACCGGCACCGCGCGGGCGCCGTACGGCGTGGGGCAGCACCCCTACCTGACGGTCGGCACCGGCCCGGTCGACGCGGCGCTGCTCACCGTGCCCGCCCGCTTCCGGCTGCGCACCGACGACGCGGGTCTGCCGGTCGGCGAGGAGCCCGTCGAGGGCACGGAGTACGACTTCCGCACCCCCCGCCCCATCGGCTCGCAGCACCTGGACACCGCCTTCACCGGACTCGACCGCGACGGGGACGGCCGGGCCGTGGTCCGGCTGGCCCACCCCTCGGGGCGGCACGGTACGGACGTATGGCTCGGCGAGGGCACCCGGTGCGTGCAGGTCTACACCGGTGACACCCTGGCGGAGCCCGAGCGGCGCCGCGGGGTGGCCGTGGAGGCCATGTCCTGCCCGGCGGACGCCTTCCGCACGGGCACCGATCTGACGGTCCTGGAGCCCGGGGCCCGGCACGTGCTCCGCTGGGGCCTGAGCCCGTGGGGCAGCCCCGGCTGAACGGGACCGGACGGCGGCGACGTACCCGGCACACCCCCAGCGTCGGCGGGAAGGCGGCGATCCGATGGCCCGGCACCACGAACCCCCGGCCGGCCGGCGCATGAGCGCGCAGGACTTCCGGGCACTGTACGAGAGGCTCCGCGCGGCGGGCCGCTCCGGCCGGGATCCGGACGGCCGGCCCGGGGCGCTGCGCCACCTGACCCCCGAACGCGTCGCGGCGGCGGCCGCCGAGGTCCGGCTCGGTCACACGGTCTCCCTCGCCGCGCCGATCGGGACCCGGCCGGGTCCGGACGATCCCGAGCCCGCCGAGTACCGGGTGACCGGGCCCGCCCCCGGGGAGGCCGGCGCGGACGGTCTGCACTTCGCCCTCGACCGCTTCGCCATGAACGTCCACGGGGACGCCGACAGCCACCTCGACGCGCTCAACCACGTGATCTTCGACGGAGAGCTGTACGGCGGGGTCCCGGCGGGGGACACGGCGGTGGTCCCGGCCGGGGACACGGCGGCGCAGGGCGCCCGCCGGCTCTCCCTCGACGCGGTCCGCGACGGCATCGTGGGACGGGGCGTACTGCTGGACGTACCGCGGTCGCGGGGCGTGCCCTGGCTGGAGCCGGGGGAGCACGTGACGGCCGGGGACCTGACGGCCGCCGAGGCCGCCCAGGGCGTCCGGGTCGGCCCCGGGGACCTGCTGCTCGTCCGGGTGGGGCACCGGCGCCGCCGCGCGGAACTCGGGGCGTGGGAGGCGGCGCGGGCGAGGGCGGGCCTGCACCCGGACGCCCTGTCCTTCCTGGCGGAGCGCGAGGTCGCCGTCCTGGGCGGCGACGGCAACAACGACACCGCCCCCAGTGCGGTGGCGGACGTCGCCTTCCCCGTGCACGTCCTGGCGGTGCAGGCGATGGGCATGCACCTGATGGACTACCTGAGCTTCGAGGCGCTGGTCACGGCCTGTGAACGGGCAGGCCGCTGGAGCTTCCTGTGCGTGGTCGCCCCGCTGCGGCTGCCGGGCGCCACCGGGTCCCCCGTGAACCCGATCGCCGTGCTGTGACGGCGGTGCGCGCCGGTGCCGGCCCGGCCGGGTCGCCGTCCGGGGGAAGGGCGGCTACGTTCGAATGGGCGGACCCGCCCGGACTCCGCACCGCGGAGCGACAGGTTCTGGCGCGATGGCAGGACCGCGACCCCAAGGACGGTGGTCGACGTGGGCGACACTCCCCACTACGACGTCATCATCATCGGGACCGGCGCGGGCGGCGGTACCCTCGCCCACCGGCTGGCGCCGTCCGGCAAACGCGTCCTCCTCCTCGAACGCGGCGGCTACCTGCCGCGGGAGCGGGACAACTGGGACTCCACCGCGGTGTTCGTCAAGGGCAAGTACCGGGCCCCGGAGTTCTGGTTCGACAAGCACGGCGAAGCGTTCCCTCCCGAGGTCAACTACTACGTCGGCGGGAACACGAAGTTCTACGGAGCCGCCCTCTTCCGGCTGCGGCCCGAGGACTTCGGCGAGCTCCGCCACCACGGCGGCATCTCGCCCGCCTGGCCCCTGCGGTACGAGGACCTGGAGCCGTACTACACGCAGGCCGAGCACCTCTACCGCGTGCACGGGCGGCACGGGGAGGATCCCGGAGAGGGGCCGGTGAGCGCGCAGTACGCCTACCCGCCCGTCGAACACGAGCCGCGGATCCAGCAGTTGAGCGACGACCTGGAGAGGAAGGGGCTGCACCCCTTCCACCTGCCCATCGGGGTCGACCTCGTACAGGACGCCGACGGGCGGGCCGTTCCCTCCAGCGTCTGCATCCGCTGCAACCGGGTGGACGGCTTCCCCTGTCTGGTGCGGGGCAAGTCCGACGCCCAGGTGATCTGCGTGGAGCCCGCCCTGGAGTACTCCAACGTCGAACTGCTCACCCACGCCCACGTGGTCCGGCTGGAGACCGACACGACCGGTCGCAGCGTCACGGCCGTCGTCGTCAGGGGCGCCGACGGCTCCGAGAGCCGGTTCTCCGCGGACATCGTGGTCGTCTCCTGCGGGGCGGTCAACTCCGCGGCCCTGCTCCTGGCCTCGGCCAACGACCGCCACCCGCGCGGACTGGCCAACAGCTCCGACGTCGTGGGCCGCCACTACATGCGGCACAACAACCTGGCCCTGATGGCGGTGTCGAAGGAACCCAACGACACGCAGTTCCAGAAGACCCTCGCGCTGCACGACTGGTACCTGGGCGCTGACGACTGGGACCACCCGCTGGGCGGCATCCAGATGCTGGGCAAGTCGGACGCCGAGCAGATCCACGGCGAAGCCCCGCGCTGGGCCGGAGCGATCACCCCCGACATGCCGTTCGAGGTGCTGGCGCACCACGCCGTCGACTTCTGGCTGTGCGGCGAGGACCTCCCGATGCCCGACAACCGGGTCACCCTGGACCGCGAAGGCGCCATCCACCTCGCACTCGACGAGAAGAACAACACGGAGGGCCTGGAGCGGCTGCGGCACAAGCTCCAGGGCATGCTCGGGCACCTGGGCATGCACGAGCGGCACCTGCTGCCGCACAGCATCTACCTCCACAAGGGCATGCCGATCGGGGCCACCGCGCACCAGGCGGGCACCGTCCGGTTCGGCACGGACCCGGCCGCCTCCGCCCTGGACACCGACTGCAAGGCCCACGACCTCGACAACCTCTACGTGGTCGACACGAGCTTCTTCCCGAGCATCGGCGCGGTCAACCCGTCCCTGACGGCCATCGCCAACGCCCTGCGGGTCGGCGACCACCTCCTGGCCCGGCTGAACTGACCGCCCCGCCTCCTGGGCCGACCGGAGGAAGATCTTCGGCCGAACGGCCCAACCGGGGCCCGCCCGGCGGGCCCGTGGCGGCCGCCGCTGCTTGTGTGGGCCTTCGGTCGGTCCGGTCGCCCGGGACCGCGCATCGAGGAGGCAGCACGACGTGGATTCCACCGTGGGAGCACCGCAGGGTGTGATTCCGCCGCATCTGCTCAAGGGACAGAAGGCACTGGTCACCGGCGCCAACTCGGGCATCGGCAAGGCGACGGCCATCGGGCTCGGCAAGGCCGGTGCCGACGTGGTCGTGAACTACGTGGCCGACCGCGACTCCGCGGAGGAGGTGGTCCGCGAGATCACCTCGTACGGGGTGCGCGCGGCGGCCTACGAGGCGGACGTGTCCCAGGAGGACCAGGTCGTGGCCATGGTGGACCGGATGGTCCAGGAGTTCGGCACGATCGACATCATGGTCGCCAACGCCGGTCTGCAACGGGACGCCCCGTTCACCGAGATGACCCTCGCCCAGTGGCAGAAGGTGCTGGACGTCAACCTCACCGGCCAGTTCCTGTGCGCCCGTGAGGCGACGAAGGAGTTCATGCGGCGCGGTGTGGTCCCCGAGGTGTCCTGCGCCGCCGGGAAGATCATCTGCATGAGTTCGGTGCACCAGATCATCCCGTGGGCCGGACACGTCAACTACGCCTCCTCCAAGGGCGGCGTGCAGATGATGATGGAGACCCTGGCCCAGGAGCTCGCACCGCACCGGATCCGGGTGAACGCGGTCGCCCCCGGGGCCATCAAGACGCCCATCAACCGCGACGCCTGGGAGACCCCGCAGGCGCGCGAGGACCTGCTGAAACTGATCCCTTACAAGCGCATCGGCGACCCCGAGGACATCGCGCACGCCGTCGTCGGCCTCTCTTCCGACCTCATGGACTACGTGGTCGGCGCCACCCTCTACGTCGACGGCGGAATGACCCTGTTCCCCGGATTCGCCACCGGCGGCTGACCTCCCTCGCCCGTGCGCCGGTCACGGCACTAGCAGCGAAGGCACGCATGCACACCACGGTCCACCTGCTCGCCGACGCCCCCGCCCAGCTGCTCCCCGCCAGGGAGCTGATGGCCTTCACCCTCGCCTCCCACATCATCCTCGTGCCCATGGGCGTGGCCCTGCCGCTCATCACCCTGGTGATGCACTACCGCGGCCTGCGCCACGACGACCCCACCGCCCTGTTGCTGGCCCGGCGCTGGTCGGCCGTCATGGCGGTGCAGTTCGCCGTCGGCATCGTCACCGGCACCGTCCTCTCCTTCGAGTTCGGCCTGCTCTGGCCCGGCCTGATGGGCCGGTGGGGCGACGTGTTCGGCATCGGGTTCGGGGTCGAGGCGTGGGCGTTCTTCCTCGAAGCGGTGCTCATCGCCATCTACCTCTACGGCTGGCGCCGGCTCAAGCCCCGTACGCACTTCCTGCTCGGGCTTCCGCTCCCCGCCGTCGCGCTGATGGGGGCGTTCGGCATCCTGGCCGCCAACTCGTGGATGAACACGCCACAGGGCTTCTCCCTCGACCCCGAGGGCAACCCGGTCGACGTGAACATCTGGAAGGCCATTTTCACCCCGATGTTCGGGCCGCAGTACTGGCACTTCGTCGTGGGCATGCTGCTCACCGCCGGGTACGTGGTGGCGGGTGTCTACGCCGTCGGCTGGTTGCGCGGACGCCGGGACCACTACCACCGGCTCGGCTTCGCCGTCCCCTTCACCCTCGCGGCCATCGCCACTCCGGTCCAGTTCGTGCTGGGTGACTCCATCGCCCGGTCGGTGTTCCACAAGCAGCCGGTGAAGTTCGCCGCACTGGAGATCGTCTGGGACACCGGCACCCACGTGCCCGAGTACATGTTCGGCCGCCTCCAGCCGGACGGATCCGTCGTGGGCGGCATCAAGATCCCCCAGCTCGACTCCATCCTGGCCGGCTTCAGCCCGGACACCAAGGTGGTCGGACTCTCCTCCGTCCCCGCGAGCGACCGGCCCACGGCCCTCCAGGCGACCATCGCCCACTGGGCCTTCGACCTCATGGTCGTGATCGGATCCGTGCTGATCCTGCTCGCCCTCTGGTACGCGCTGGTCTGGTTCAGGCACCGCCGCCCGCCGGGCTCCCCGTGGTTCTACCGCGGCGCCGCCTGCGCGGGCGTCGCGTCGGTGGTGGCCGTGGAATGCGGCTGGGTCGCCACCGAGGTGGGGCGCCAGCCCTGGATCGTGTACCAGAACATGCGGGTCGCCGAGGCGGTGACCGCGACCCGCTCCACCAGTCTGTGGATCATGTTCGGCCTGGTGGTCGCGGTGTACGTGTTCGTCTTCGGCTCCTTCCTCGCCGTCCTCCTGAAAATGCGCACCCGATGGCGGCTCGCCGACGCGCGGCAGGCGGCCGACGGCCTGGCGGGGGCCCCGGAGACGGACACCCCGTACGGGCCCCGTCCCTCCGTCCCGGCGGGCGGCCCGCCCACCGCCGGCGGATCCGCCCCGACCGAGGACGGCCGGTCGTGACCGCCGGGCTCATCGCCCTCGTCCTGCTGCTCGCCGTGGCGGCGTACGCGTGCGCGGGCGGCACCGACTACGGGGCCGGATTCTGGGACCTGGTCGCCGGAGGGACCGAACGCGGCAAGCGGCCGCGGTGGCTGATCGACCACGCGATGGCCCCGGTCTGGGAGGTCAACAACGTCTGGCTGATCTTCGTCCTGATCATCATGTGGACGGGATTCCCGGTCTTCTTCCAGACCGTGTTCTCGGCGATGTGGCTCCCGCTCGCCCTGGCCGCCGTCGGCATGGTCCTGCGCGGCGCCTCCTTCGCCTTCCGCAAGGCCGCGCGGCGGCTCAGCCGGCGGCGGCTGCTCGGAGTCCTGTTCGCCCTGTCCTCGCTCGTCACGCCCTTCTTCCTCGGCGCGGCCGCCGGCGGGATCGCCTCCGGGCGGGCGGCGCCCGGCACGGAGGCCGAGGCGCACGTCTGGGTCAACCCCACCTCCCTCCTGTTCGGACTGCTGGCCGTCACCGCCACGGCCTTCCTCGGAGCGGTGTTCCTCGCCGGTGACGCGCGCCGCTTCGACGCGCCCGATCTGGTCGGCTACTTCCGGGCGCGGGCCCTGGCGGCACTCGCCGCGGTCGCCGTACTGGCCGTGATCACGCTGTTCGTCACCCGTACGGACGCCCCCTACGTCTGGCACGGCCTCACCCACGGCGTGGGGCTCGTCTTCACCCTCGTGGCCGGGGCGGCCACCTGCGCCACCGCGTGGCTGCTGACGCGCACGCCGGGCATCCCGGTCCGGGTCACGGCGGTGGCGGTCGTCGCGGGGGCCGTCCTCGCCTGGGGCCTGGCCCAACGCCCCTACCTCATCCCCACCTCGCTGACCGTCGCCGACGCGGCGGGCGCCCCCTCCACCCTGACGTGGCTGGTGTTCGTCACGCTGGTGGCCGTGCTGCTCGTCGGCCCGGCCGTCTTCCTCCTGTACTGGCTCGACACCCACGGAGAGCTGGAGGAACTCACCGACGCCGACCTGCGGCGCGGCGGTCCCGAGCCCGATGGGACGGCCGGTGGCGGCTGACGCCCGGCCCCGCGGACGGCGCCGGGCGCGGGGGTCCGGCCGCCCGTCAGACGAGGACGTTGACCGCGCGGGCGATGACGAGGCCCAGGATGGCCAGGGAGATGACGGACTGGACGGTCATGATGCTCTTGGCCCAGGGGGCGAGCGGCATGACGTCGGTGGGGCTGAACGCGGTCGAGTTGGTGAAACCGAGGTAGAGGTAGTCGATGTACTGGGGGCGCCAGTTCACCGCGCGCACTTCGGGGCTGAGGTGCTGGGGAAAGGCGAGTGCCGGGGGGTGGGGCATGCGGTGGGCCCGGGCGGCGGGTCCGCCGCTGTCGAGTTCGAAGTACAGCAGGGAGAACGCGAGGACGGTGGTGACCCAGACGATGCCGCCGGCCAGGAGGAGGGCCGAGGCGGACGAGGTCTCCTTCCCGCCGTGGACGAGGTCGTCGATCAGCCGGACGGTCGACCACGAGGCCCCGCACGCCATCACGACGACCAGGGTGATCGACACCGCGCGCAGGACGTCCGAGCGGCGGCTGATCCGGATGGGATCGGCCGAGACCAGCGCCACCAGGAGCAGTCCCTCGGCGAGGGGAAGCGCCCACCGGGGTCCCAGTCTCAGGTCGTCGGGCAGCAGGAGGGTCAGTACCGCCGAGACGATGACGGCCGCGGCCATCGGCCAGCGGGTCTCGGGATTCACCGCCGGTCGCGGTGCGGGCTCCGGTTCGTGCGGGTCGCTCATACGGTTCGCATCCGAGGGGGTGTGTCCGGTGAGGGGCGGACTGCTGCGAGGGGGCGGGGCGGGCGGGTCGCACCGGCCGCCGCGGTCACCCGACGCGGGGGAGCCGGGGTCGCGGGTCCTACCGTAGACCGGGGTGAAGGCGCGGCAAGGTGACCGACACGCTCCCCGCCAGCATCCCCACCGAGCCGTTCCGGCCGTCGCGGCACGTCACAATGGCCCGCACGACGGGGTGGGGCCGGACCTCGGCGCAGGTGTCCTGCGCGGGCCGGGAACCCCCGCGCGCCCCTCGGGTGTGAACGCCACCACGGAAGGCCCGCCATGACAACGAGTCAGATCCTGCTCGGCATCGGACTGGTCCTGGCCCTCGCCGTGGGCTGCCAGGTGGTCGCGAGCCTGCTGCGCCTCCCGGCGATCCTCCTGCTGCTGCCGACCGGGTTCATCGCGGGCACGCTGACCGACGACGTCAACCCCGAGAAGCTGCTCGGCCCCGCGTTCTCCCCGCTCGTCTCCCTCGCCGTCGCGGTCATCCTCTACGACGCAGGCCTGGGGCTCGACCTCCGTCACCTCAAGGGCCACACCCGCACGGTCGTGGTCCGGCTGGTCTGGCTCGGCGCCCTCGTCACCGCGGCGGCCGCGGCCCTGATCGCCGTCCCCGTCCTCGGCATGTCGACGGGCGCCGCCGTGATGCTGGGCGCGATCCTCGTCGTCAGCGGGCCGACCGTCGTCGGGCCACTGCTGAGGTTCGTCCGCCCGACGGAGCGCCTGCAGCGCGTCCTCGTCTGGGAGGGGTCCCTGATCGACCCGCTCGGCGGCATCCTGGGAGCGCTGGTCTTCCACGGCGTCCTGGCCAGCGGACAGTACGGCTTCCCCCGCCAGCTCGCCGCGTTCTGCGGCAGCGTCGGGGTCGGGCTCGCGGGCGGCGCCGTCGGAACGGCCCTGCTCTGGCTGCTCCTGCGCCGCCTCACCCTCGACGAGGCACTCGCCACGACGGTGCAGCTCGCCGCCGTGGTCTCGGTCGCCGCGGCCTGCGACGCCTACCGCGACGACACCGGCCTGATCGCCGCCGTGGTCATGGGGATCGCCCTGGCCAACCTGCCCGGCCTGGACATGCCCGCCCGCCGGTCCTTCTTCGAGACCCTGGTCTCGCTCGTCATCGGCCTGCTGTTCATCTCCATCTCGGCCACCGTCACCCCGCAGTCCCTGCGCCACGTGGCGCTGCCCGCCCTGGGCCTGGTCGCCGCGCTCGTCCTCGTCGTGCGGCCGCTGGTGGCGCTGCTCTGCACCGCCCGCACCGACGTCCCCTACCGGGAGCGCTGGTTCATCGGCTGGATGGCCCCCCGCGGCATCGTCGCCGCGGCCACCGCCTCGACCTTCTCCGTCTCCCTCGTCGGGGCCGGTATCGGCGGCGCACAGAAGATCCTTCCCGCTACCTTCGTCGTGATCGTCGCCACCGTCACGGTGTACGGCCTGACGGCGGTTCCCGCGGCCCGCCGGCTCGACGTCCGCCGCTCGGCCCGCTCCCGGCCGCTCCTGGTCGGCGGCGACCCCTGGGTGATCGAGCTCGGGCGCGCCCTGCGCTCCGCGGGCCTGGACGTGCTCATGTGGGCCGGCCTCGACCGCCAACGGCGCGGCATCACCGACGCGGGCCTCGACCTGGCCCCGGGCGAACTGCTCGCCGCCGCCGCCGGCTCCGGCGCCGAACTCGAAGGCATCACGGACGTCCTGCTGCTCACCGACGAGGACGACTTCAACGCCCTCGCGTTCATGACCCTCAAGGAGACCGTGGAGGGACCCGTCCACCGCCTGGCACCACCCACCCGCGGCCACGGCGCCGTCGCCCCGTACACGGGCAGCGAGGCGCTGTTCGGGCCCGGCCTCAACCGGCCGGAACTGGCCCACCGGTACGCGGACGGCGCCCGCATCGTCGTCGTGCCGGCCGACGAGGGCGTCCCGGCCGGACACGACACGCTGTTCCTGGTGCGCCCCGACGGACGGCTCGCCGCCGCCACGGAGGCCGGACCGCCGACGCCGGGCGACGGCGACACCGCGATCCTCCTGACACCCGCGGCCCCGTCCCCGCCGAGGCCCGCGGCGTAGTCCCCGCCGTGGTCTGTCTCAGCCGCGCTGCCGGTCCAGCGCCTCGTCGAGGGTGCTCGCCGCCATGATGAGCGACAGGTGGGTGAACGCCTGCGGGAAGTTGCCCAGTTGCTCACCGCTGGGGCCCACCTCCTCGGCGAAGAGACCGACGTGGTTGGCGTAGGTGTGCATCTTCTCGAACGTGTACCGGGCGGGCCGCAGGCGGCCGGCGCGGGCGAGCGCGTCCACGTACAGGAAGGTGCAGAGGCTGAAGGTGCCCTCGGAGCCGCGCAGGCCGTCCGGGGAAGCGGCCGGGTCGTAGCGGTAGACGAGGCTGTCGGAGACCAGGGTGCGGTCCATGGCGTCCAGCGTGGAGAGCCAGGACGGGTCCCTGGGCGCCACGAAGCCGACCCGGGGCATGAGCAGGAGGGAGGCGTCCAGGACGGCGTCGCTGCCGTAGTGCTGGACGTAGGCCCGGGTGGACTCGTTCCAACCGCGCTCCATGACCTGGTACAGGATGTCGTCGCGGGTCCGCGTCCAGCGCTCGGTGTCGGCGGGCCGGCGGAACTCCTCCGCCAGCCGCAGGCCCCGGTCGAAGGCGGCCCAGCACATGATCCGGCTGTAGGTGAAGTCCTGGCGGCCGCCGCGCGTCTCCCAGATCCCCTCGTCGGGGCGGTCCCAGGAGCCGGCCAGCCAGTCCAGCGTCCGGGAGAGCACTTTCCAGCCCTGGTAGCCGGCCTGCACGGCGATCTCGTGTCCCTCGGACAGGGCGTAGAGCGCCTCTCCGTAGATGTCCAGCTGCAACTGGTCGGCGGCGGCGTTGCCCAGCCGGACCGGCGCCGAACCCCGGTAACCCTCCAGATGACCCAGGATCTCCTCGGTCAGCAGCGGTTCGCCGTCGACCCGGTACATGATCTGCAGCGGTTCGCCGTTCCTGCCCGCGGACTCGCGCAGCCGGTCACCGAGCCAGTGCGTGAAGTCGGTGGCCTCCTCGACGAACCCGAGGTCGAGCAGGGCGCGTACGGAGAGCGACCCGTCGCGGACCCAGGTGTAGCGGTAGTCCCAGTTGCGTTCGCCGCCGACCTGTTCGGGCAGGCCCATGGTGGCGGCGGCGACCGGGGCGCCGCTGGGCGCGTACGTGAGGAGCTTGAGGGTGATGGCGGAGCGGTTGACCATGTCGGGCCACCGGCCGCGGTAGTTGGAGCCGCGGACCCAGCTCTGCCAGAAGTCGGCGGCCTCCCAGAGCTGGTGGGTGATCCCGTCGACGGAGAGCGGCGGCGGGGTCTGCGCGTCGGCTCCGCGGACGGTGAGGACGACCGCCGCCGCTTCGCCCACCTTCAGCGTGAAGGAGCCCCGTACGTCCTCGCCGTCACGCTCCACCGGGAAGGTGCTCTGCAGGTGCGCGCAGACTCCCGGCGCCCGGAAGGCGGCGCCGTCGGGGCCCAGCTCCAGCCGGTGGGAGGCCCGGCCGTAGTCGAACCGGGGGCGGCACTCCATGTCGAAGCGGACGGTGCCGCGCACGGTGCGGACGGTGCGGATCAGGGTGTGCCGGACCGCCGGGGTGCGGCCGGTGTGCGGCGGCATCCAGTCGAGCACCTCGCCCACCCCGTCGGGGGACATGAAGCGGGTGACCAGGACGGCGGTGTCCGGGTAGTACAGCTGTTTGCAGCGGGCCTCCGGGTCCGCCGACGAGATCCGGAAGTAGCCGCCGCGATCGTGGTCCAGCAGGGCGGCGAAGATGCTGGGGGAGTCGAAGCGGGGCGCCGCGAACCAGTCGACGACGCCGTTGGAGGTCACGAGCGCGGCGGTCTGCAGATCACCTATGAGACCGTGCTCGGCGATGGGCGGATAGCGGTCCATGAGCATCCCCGGGTCAGGGTGGTCCTTTGGATTCACTATCGGTCAGCGCCACCCGAAGCGCCCGCCGAGCCGGGGACCGGCGGGCTTCGGCCCTGGTCCGCGCCGGTGCGCGCGGGCCCCGGACACCCGGCGCGCGCGGGGTCGGAGCGTGCCGTCGGAATGACGTTCCGTGACTCGCCGGGACGTCGCGGACCGTACGCGCCCGACATGACCCGGTGCCGTGATACGACCACCGTGAGGCCTGTCGCCCGACGTGTCCGGGTGGATCCCTGAGCTGAGGAGACGATGCGCATGTCGGCCGTACCCGCCGGGCCGCCCACCGCGACACCGCCGGACGCCTACGCCCTGGTCCGCACCCGCGGGTACGTGGTGCTGCTGGTCATGACGGCGCTCCTCGGCATCCCGGTCTCCGCGGTGGCCTTCGGCTTCCTCGCGCTCGTGTCCGAGCTGCAGTCGCTGACCTACACCGACCTGCCGAGGGGGCTGGGCTTCGACGGAACGCCCTCGTGGTGGCCGATCCCGCTCCTCGCCGTGGGCGGCCTGCTGGTGGCCCTGACCATCCGCTTCCTGCCCGGGGAGGGCGGCCACAGGCCGGCCGAGGGCCTGGTCACGAAGGGGCCGCCGACGGCGGCGGAGCTGCCCGGCATCGCGCTCGCGGCGATCCTGTCGCTGGGCGCGGGCGTGGTGCTGGGACCCGAGGCGCCGCTCATCGCGCTCGGCGGCGGCCTGGCGGTGTTCGCCGTCCGCACCGTGAAGCGCGGCCTCGACGCCGGCACCACCGCCGTCCTGGGGGCCTCGGGGAGCTTCGCGGCCGTCAGCACGCTGCTGGGCTCACCCCTGCTCGGGGCGTTCCTCCTGATGGAGGTGACCGGCATCGGCGGCGCGATGATGGGGATCGTCCTGGTACCGGGCCTGCTCGCGGCCGGCGTGGGCGCACTGATCTTCACCGGCCTGGGGTCGTGGACCGGCCTCGGCACGTTCTCGCTGGTCCTCGGCCACGTACCGGAGGCCGCCCGGCCCGATCTCGCGGGCTTCGGATGGGCGCTGGCCATCGGGGTGGCCGGGGCCCTGCTCGGAGCGGCGCTCCACCGGACGTCCCTGCTCCTGGAGGCCCGGGTCGAGCGCCGGCGGCTGCCGCTCACCGTGCTGGCCGGTGCGCTCATGGGCGTGGCCGCCCTCGTGTACGCCGAGACGACCGGCCGGGAGGCCTCCGAGGTGCTCTACTCGGGGCAGAGCGCCCTCGGCCCGCTGCTGGCGGGCCAGGCCGGATACGCGGTGGGGACCCTGGTGGTCCTGCTGGTGTGCAAGTCCGTCGCCTACGGCCTCGCCCTCGGCGCCTTCCGCGGCGGCCCGGTCTTCCCGTCGATGTTCGCGGGAGCGGTGGTCGGCCTGGCCCTGTCCCACCTCCCCGGGCTGGACGTGACGTCCGGTTTCGCGATGGGGGTCGGGGCGATGTGCGTGGCGATGCTGAAACTGCCGATGACCTCCGTGCTGCTGGCCACCATCCTGATGGGAACCGAGGGGATCACCGTGATGCCGCTCGTGATCGTCGCGGTGGTGGTCTCCTACGTGCTCTCGCTCAGACTCACTCCCGCCCCGCGGCCGGCCCCGACACCCGCGCCGCCCGCGCCGCCCCCGGCGTCCCCGTGAACGGTGCTGCGCCTTCCCGCCCGTCGGGACCCCCACGGGCGGGACCCGGGCTCGCTCAGCCCGGGTAGCGGGCGGAGGCCGCGACGAAGGGGGCCGCGTCGCGGGACACCGAGGCGACGAGCGCGACCCAGGAGCCGTCCGTGAACTCGATGTCCATGCGGCCCTTCTGGAGCACGCCCGTCGGCTTGGCGCGCAGGGCGGAGACGGCCGATCGGGGCGTCTCCCAGTACTGCTTCATCACCGGCGTCATCTGCCACAGCTGTGAGACGTCGCTCAGGGCGTACCAGCGCCGGTCCGTGACGGCCAGCACGCCCGTGACCGAGCCGCGCGCGCCGGCCCGGGAGATGACGAAGCGTCCGGCCGCGCTCTGCCAGCCGCCCTCCATGCTCGTCCCGTGCATCAACCGGTTGCCGAGGTTGTCCACCGCGTCCGGCATCCGGTCGATCGCGTTCGCCGCCGCGGCCGGCCTGGACCGGCGGGGGTCGAGCACGCGCGCCCTGACCAGCTGCTTCAGGGGCCCGGGCAGCCTTCCCTCGATCCGCCGCTGGAGTTCGGAGGGCTCGGGCGGCGGGAGCAGCGACTCGGGAGGGGTCGGCACGCCCGGCCCCGGTTCGTAGGAGCACCAGGCGATGAGCCGCTCCCCGGGTCGCAGGAACGCCTCGGCTTGTTCACGCCCGTCATCGGTCAACGGACCCGCTCCTGTTCGTCGTTCGGCCGGTCTGTCCGGCGCTCTGGATTCTGCCTCACCTGCCGCCTTCGATGATCACCGGGGCGGCGGTGCTCCCGGGCCCCGAGGGTTCGGACGATCGCCTATGGTCTGCGGGAACGTGACGGAGCAATACGGGACGAGGGGGATTCCGCGATGTTCGCAGTGGTCTACCGGTGGCGGCTCCACGAGGGCAAGGAGCAGCAGTTCATGGACGGTTGGCGGCGGGTGACCGCCGCGATCCACGCCCGGTGCGGCAGTTACGGCTCGCGCCTGCACCGGGCGGACGACGGTACGTGGGTGGCCTACGCGCGATGGCCGGACGCGGAGAGCCGCGAACGGTGCGCGGTGCCCGATCCGGAGGGCGTGGCCATGATGAGCGGGGCGATCGCGGAGCGCTTCCCGGAGACCCGCCTGCGGATCGTCGACGACATGCTCGCGGAGCCGGCCGGCCCCTCGGTGGCCGAGTCCAAGGGGCCGGCGGTCATGGGCGATCGGTGGGAGACCGCACGGTCGTGGGTCGAAGGGTGGGCCGTGGCCCGAGGGGCATCCGAGCCGGTGGACGTGGCCTGGGGGCTGCGGATCGAGATCGGTCGGCCGGCCCGGACGGTCCGTCACGTCCTGCTCGACGCCGACGCCGCGACCGCCCGCGGGCTCATCGGCACGGTCACCGAGCCCGGCACGTGCATCAAGGCGTTCCTCCCACCGGGCGACATGGAACCCTGGTTCCCGTCCGCATGGGAGCCCACCGATCCCTGCTTCCTGATGACCGTCGACCTGCGCCCGTCGCCCGTGCGCCCGCCGGACGGGTACGCCGTCACCGTCGAGACCGCCGACGGTGCCACCCTGGTGCGCGTCCTGAGCGCCGACGGGGAACTCGCCGCGTGCGGCCGGACCGGTCTGGCCGGTACGGCCTGCGTCTTCGACCAGATCGTCACCGAACCGGCTCACCGGCGCCGGGGCCTCGGGACGGTGGTGATGGCCGCCCTCACCGACGCGGCCGTCGAGAGCGGAGCGACCGTGGGCGTCCTGGGCGCGACCGTCCAGGGCCGGGCGCTCTACGAAGCGCTCGGCTGGACGTTCCTCTCACCGTTGTCCGGATTCGTCTACAAGCCGTCGGCGATCTCGCCGCCGAGGTAGATCCGGGGCGTCCTCCACGACGGTCAGGATCGCCGCTCCCTCGGCGGGGAGGATGTCACGCGCTGTCGCCGGCGCGGCCCGCGCGGCGGGAGCGCCGCAGCTCCAGGCCGACGGGGACGAGGGAGACGGCGACGATGAGCGCGATGATCGGCAGGAGGTAGCGGTCCACGTCGGGTACGGAGGAGCCGAGCGCGTACCCGGCCAGGACGAGGCCGGTGGTCCACAGCAGACCTCCCAGGACCTGCCAGAGGGCGAAGGTGCGCGCCGGTACGTTCAGGATCCCGGCCAGGGGGTTCAGCACCGTCCGCACGATGGGCAGGAACCGGGCCAGGACGATGGCCTTCGCGTGCCCGTAGCGCTGGAGGATCTCGGCCGCGCGGGCGGCGCCCTCGCCGATCTTGCGGGACCCGGCCCGGGTCAGGAAGGCGGGGCCCGCCTTCCGGCCCAGCAGATAGCCGGTCTGAGCGCCCGCGAGGGCGCCGGCGGCCGAGGCGAGCAGGACCCAGGGCAGCGAGAGGTGCCCGGTGGTGGTGGCCGAGCCGGCGCACAGCAGTCCGGCCGTGAAGAGCAGCGAGTCGCCGGGCAGGAAGAACCCGATCAGCAGGCCGGTCTCGGCGAACAGGACGACCGCGATGCCGGCCGTCCCGAACGCGGCGAGCAGGGACTGGGCGTCGAGGAGGTTCACGGCGAGGTGCACCGGCGCGGGTGCGGCGAGCTGTGCGAGGGGCATCGGCACGGTCCCATCGATAATGGTGGTCGGGGTGGGGCTCACAGCGGTGGGCGAAAGGTTTCCGGATCGCCGTGGAGGCGGCCGGCCCATCTCGGCGTCTACAGAACAGTAGTCGGTCTACCCCGCCGTAGACGACTCCGTGAGAGGAAACTTCCGTGGTGGACAGCGCGAGCGAACGCCGACCGGCCGGCGAGCTGGAGTCGAGCGTTCTGGCTGCCCTGTGGGCCGCGGGCCAACCGCAGTCGGCGGCGCAGGTCAGGGCGGCGATACCGCAGCCGCTGGCCCGGACCACGGTGGCGACGCTGCTCGCCCGGCTGTACGAGAAGGGCGTCATCGACCGCAGTCCGGGCGGGCGGGGCTTCCTTTACTTCCCGTTGGAGGACGCGCACGGAATGACGGCCCGCCGGATGCACCGCGAGCTCGATCAGGACGGCGACCGCAGCGTCGTCCTGGCCCGGTTCGTCGAAGGGCTCAGCTCCGACGACGAGGCGGAGCTCAGGCGGCTGCTGGAGGGAGGCGGACAGTGATCGTCCTCCTTCTCGTCCCCCTCGTACTGCCCTGGATCCTGCCGCCGCTCGCCCGGCGGGCGGCGGCCCGGGTGAGGCCCGAGGCGGCGCTCTGGACGGTCACCGCGGCCACCGCCGCGCTCGCCGTCGCGGTCGCGGCCTGCCTGGGCGTCCTGCTGCTGCCCCTCGCCCTGGCGATCGCGCCCCTGGCCGCCCTCCTGCACCTGATCCGGCCGCTCCAGGCCGGTCCGGCGCCCGTGGCCCTCGGCATCTCGGCGCTGTCCGCCGGGATCGTCGCGGTCACCGGCGTGACCGTGGTCCGGCGTGGGCTGTCCGAGGTGAAGCGCCTGCGCGGTGCCCACGGGGACGTCGCGCACCTCCCGCAGGTCGGAGGGCTGTGCGTACGGGAGGACTCCCGCCCGGACGCCTACGCCCTGCCGGGCCTGACGGGTCCGGGCCGGATCGTGGTCACCAGCGGCATGCTGCGTTCCCTGGACCCGCGCGAGCGCGAGGCGCTCCTGGCCCACGAACGCGCCCACCTCGCCGCGCGCCACCACCTCTTCCTCGCCGTCGCCCAGCTCGCCGGATGGTGCCACCCGGCACTGGCCGCCGTCGTGCCCCAGGTACGGTTCGCGGCCGAACGCGCCGCCGACGAGTCCGCCGCCCGGGTCACCGGCAGCCGGACGCTCACGGCGCGCGCGGTGGGGCGCGCGGCCCTGGCCGCCACCCGTGGCGGCCGGCGCCCCGGCGGATCCGTGCTCGCGGCGGGAGCGGTCACCGGGCCGGTCCCCGCCCGGGTGAAGGCCCTGCTCGGCCACGCCCCCGTCCGGTGGGTCGCCCCGGTGCTCCTGGCCGTGGCCCTGCTGTGCACGACGGCCGGGACGTCCGCCCTGTCCGGTGCCGTCTGGCTGCACCGGGGCGTGGAGATCGCCCAGGGGGAGTAGGACGCCCGGTCGGCCCGGATCGGGAGCCGAGAGCCGGGCCGACCGGCGGCGCACGCCGTCAGGCGGCCAGGACGCCGGTGCCCAGGAGGCCGAAGAGCAGGACGCCGATGACGATCCGGTAGACGACGAAGGCGTTGAAGGAGTGCTTGGCGACGAACTTGAGCAGCCAGGCGATCGAGGCGTAGGCGACGGCGAAGGACACCACGGTCCCGACGGCCAGCGGGAGCATGTCGACGCCGGCGCCGACGGCGTCCTTGAGCTCGTACAGGCCCGCGCCGGTCAGGGCGGGGATGCCGAGGAAGAAGGAGAGGCGGGTCGCGGCGACGCGTTCGAGGTCGAGGATGAGGCCGGTCGACATGGTGGCGCCGGAGCGGGAGAAGCCGGGGAAGAGCAGGGCGAGGATCTGGGAGCAGCCCACCAGCATGGCGTCCTTGAAGCCGGTGTCGTCCTCGCCGCGCTTGTGCCGGCCCATCTGGTCGGCCGCCCACATCAGGCCGCTGCCCACGATCAGGGAGCCGGCCACCACCCACAGGGAGGCCAGGGTGCTCTCGATGAGCGGTTTGGCCGCCAGGCCCACGACCACGATCGGGATGGTGGCGAAGATGACCCACCAGGCGAACTTGTAGTCGTGGTGGTAGCGCTCCTCCCGGTTGGTCAGGCCGCGCCCCCACGCGCTCACGATCCGCACGATGTCCTTGAAGAAGTACACCAGCACCGCGGCGATGGCCCCGACCTGGATGACGGCGGTGAACGCGACGACGGCCTTGTCGTCCACCGGAATGCCCATCAGGCCCTCGGTGATCTTCAGATGCCCGGTGGAGGAGACCGGCAGGAACTCGGTCACCCCCTCGACGATGCCGAGGATGGCTGCCTGACCGATGCCGATGGTGCTCAATGGGTCCGTCCCTGGGGTTGGCTGGATGGAGTGGCGGATGCCGGAGAGGGCCGGTGCCCCACGCCGCGTGCGGCCCGCGCGGCCCGCGCGGGTCGCCGGGGGCGTCCTGGTGGCGAGTGCACGGGATCCCCGTCGTCACGCCGCAGGGGACGGCGGGGGTCATGGGTGAAGGGGGCTCGTGGCACACTCGGGGAAGACCCTCGTCTTCTACGCGCGTGTAGAAGACGAGGGTGACTGTAGAGGATGACCGAGGAGGCGGCCAACATTGGACGGGCACGAACACGCCGGACCCGCGCACGAGGGGGACCGCCGCCTGGCCAACGGCAAACGCGAGGCCGAGGTTCTGGCCGTACTCCGGTCGGCCCCCGGTCCGCTCACGCCCCGTCAGGTGCTGGAGGACATGGGCGGTGACCTGGCGTACAGCACGGTCGTGACGATCCTGACCCGCCTGTACGACAAGCACGTGCTCACCCGGCGGGCGCACGGCCGCGCCTACGCCTACGCCCCCGCCACGGACGAACCGGGATTCGCCGCCCGCAGGATGCACCAGGCCATGGAAGAGGTGCCCGACCGCGAGCGGGTGCTCACGCGCTTCGTCGACGACCTCTCCAGCGGGGACGAGGCCTTGCTGCGCCGCCTGCTGGGCGGCGACCTCGACGCGGACCGGTAGGAGCGGGGCCCGCCGTGCACCTCGCCGTCTACCTCCCCCTGCTCCTCCCGCTGCTCGCCGCCCCCGGGGCCCGGTGGCTGGACGACCGCCTGCACCCGCGTCCGGCCGCGCTGCTCCTGGCCGGGGGCGCGTTGGTGCTCGCCGCGGGCAGTACCACCGTGCTCGGGCTCCTGGCCCTGGCGGGCCTGGTCCGCGTCCCGGCCGTCGCCCGACTGGCCGAGCTGTCACCGGCCGTGCTCCAGCGCGACGACCCCGCCTCGGTCTCCGTCGCCGTCGTCGCCGCGCTGCTCCTCCCGGTCGTCGTGGTGGCCGGTTCCCGTTTCGTGTACCGGCGGGTGCGGGCGGTGTGCGAGGCCGTCCTGGAGGCGGCCTGTTTTCCGGGGCAGGACCCGCTCGTCGTCCTGGAGGAACCGGCCGCGGACGCGTTCGCGATGCCGGGGCTGCCCGGCCGGATCGTCGTGTCCACGGGCATGCTGGCGTCCCTCGACGCCGCCGAGCGTGAGGTCCTCCTCGCCCACGAGCGCGCCCACCTGCGCGGCCACCACTACCTGTACACCGCGGCCGTCCAACTGGCCGTCACCCTCAACCCGTTGCTGCGACCGCTCGCGGAACGGGTCGCGTACACGCTGGAACGCTGGGCCGACGAGGCCGCCGCCGAGGCGACCGGGGACCGGCGCCGGGTCGCCGTCACCGTGGGGAAGGCCGCGCTGGCGGCCAAGAACTCGGGCGGTCGGCGCCGACTGCCCGCGGCGGCCCTGGGGCTGCTCGGCCGCTCCCCGCGGCGCGGGACGCCGGGGCCCGTCCCCCGGCGCGTGGCCGCACTGCTCGCACCCCCGCCGAAGGGCGGCGGCTGGCGCGGGGCCGCGGCCACCGCCTGCGTCGCGGCCGCCGCTCTGTGCACCGCCGATGCCGTACAGGACCTCCACGAGGTGGTCAGGAGGGCCGCGGGAGGGTGACCCGGGCGTCACCGGAGCGGACTTCCGGGCCGTCAGGTCCGGCCGTCTCCCCGGACCGGCGGCTCCGGCCCCCGGACCGTCAGGTCCGGCCGCCGCCGAACCGCACCTCGGTGACGCGGTCCCTCAGTCCGCGGTCGAACAGCACCATGGAGCCCAGGCCGGAGGCCGCTGGCAGGCCGTCGCGCTCGACGCGCGCCAGCAGCCTCGAAAGTCCCCGCTGATGGACTGCGAAGACCCTGCGCGAGGTCACGCGCCGACGGGCGTGCTGGCCGAGCAGCGCCTCCCGGCGCCCGACGTCGAGCACCACCATGTGCAGGGGACGCCCGGCCCGCAGGGCCGTACGGGCCAGCCATCGACGCATCCAGGGCCTGCTGCCGCAGTCGTGGACGAGGAGGGGCCCGCCGCCCCGTATCTCCGAACGCAGACGGCGCAGGTGACCCAGCCGCGCCCACGGCCGGTACACCGCGTACGGGAGCCAGCCGGGCAGCCGCGCCTCGTAGGAGGTGCGGGTGGTACGGGGATCGACGACGCGGGCGGCCGAGGACCAGGCGCGCAGCAGGGTGCTCTTCCCGCTGCCGGGGAGCCCGGCGACGACGACCGCCGCGTCGGACGGGTAGGACAGCGTGACGTCCCGGCCGTTGCGGCCCCGCAGATCGACGATCCCCCGCGGAGCCAGGAATCCGGCGGGCCTCCGGGAAGGGCCGTCGTCCCCGCCCGTTCCACCGCCGCGGCCCGTGGGCCGTACCGTCGCGTGCTCGGTGCCGGGGGAGGTGCTCACAGGTGACGGGCCGTTCGAGTGGGGAGCCGTGGAAGCCCCCGAGACTACGCGAGCCGTCCCGTCGTCACCCGCCGGGGTCCCCGGCGCGGTCGCCACGGTAAGACACCCTTGACCGGATCATGGCTCGGCGCGCCTCCGGCAGCCCTCATACTCGTTGATCGCTGCCGAACCGCGAGCGCAGCGACGGTCGGGCCCGGAACGCCGGGCGGGAAAGGTTGTTGGGGGCCATGAAGGACACGGACGAACTGCTCATACCGGAAGTGGTGGACAGTCCGGCACTCCGGCCGCAGGCCGACGGAGGCCTGGGACGGTGGATGCTCCGCCACCGGGTGCAGCCCGTCGGATCGACGTCAGCCGAAGGACACGGCGAATCGCACGCCTGGTGGAAGGTGATGTGCCTCACGGGCGTCGACTACTTCTCCAGCCTGGCCTACGTGCCGGCCATCGCCGCGCTCGCGGCGGGCGCCGTGTCACCCCTCGCGACCCTCCTGATCGTGGGTCTCACGCTGCTCGGCATGCTGCCCATGTACCGGCGGGTGACCGGTGAGAGCCCCCACGGCGCCGGATCGGTGGCGATGCTGGAGGACCTCCTGCCGTTCTGGCGCGGCAAGGTGTTCGTCCTGGTGCTCCTCGGCTTCGTGGCCACCTCCTGGATCATCACGATCACCCTGTCCGCGGCGGACGCTTCCGTGCACATCGTGGAGAACCCCTTCTTCCCGCACGCCCTGCACGGCCACGAGGTCGCCATCACGGTGGCCCTGCTCCTGTTGCTGGGCGGGGTCTTCCTGCTGGGCTTCAGCGAGGCCGTGAGCGTGGCGATTCCCCTCGTCGCGGTCTTCCTGCTGCTCAACGCGGTGGTCATCGGAATCGGTTCGGTCGAGGTGTTCACCACCCCCGGCGCCTGGTCCGCGTGGACGGACGCGCTCGTCGAGGGCGGAGGCGGCCTCGGTGACGTCGTGGGCCCGGCCCTGCTGGCCTTCCCCCTGCTCGTTCTCGGCCTTTCGGGCTTCGAGACCGGGGTGAGCATGATGCCGCTCGTCGAGGCCGAAGGCGCCGACCCCGAGGAACGGCTGCGCTCCCGGATCCGCAACACCCGCAAGCTCCTGACCACCGCCGCGCTCATCATGAGCGTCTACCTGCTGGCGGCCAGCTTCGTCACCACCGTCCTCATCCCGCACAAGGAGTTCGAACCCGGCGGCGGCGCCAACGGCCGTGCGCTGGCGTGGCTGGCCCACGAACACGTCGGTGAGGCCTTCGGCACCGTCTACGACATCAGCACGATCCTCATCCTCTGGTTCGCCGGAGCGTCGGCGATGGCGGGGCTGATCAACATCGTGCCCCGCTACCTGCCGGACTACGGGATGGCCCCGGAATGGGGACGCGCGGTGCGACCGGTCGTGCTCGTCTACACGGTCCTCTGCGTCGTCATCACCGTCGCCTTCGACGCCGACGTCAACGCCCAGGCCGGCGCCTACGCCACCGGGATCCTCGCCATGATGGTCTCCGGTGCCTTCGCCGTGACCGTCTCCGCCCTGCGCCGTCGCCGGCGCGCGGCGACGGCCGGCTTCACGCTGCTCACCGCCGTACTGCTCTACGCGCTGGTGGCCAACGTCGTCGACAAGCCCGACGGCCTCGCCATCTCGGGCATGTTCATCGCGGGCATCATCGTCGTGTCCCTGGTCTCCCGCGTCTCGCGGACCACGGAACTGCGGGCCGACAGCATCGTCTTCGACCCGGCCGCCCGCCGGTTCGTCACCGACACCATCGCGTACGACAACGCCGTCAACATCATCGCCAACCGCCGGGAGACCGGGGACAGCGCCGAATACGCCGGCAAGGAGCGGGAGCAGCGCCGCTCCAACCCGGTCCCCGGGCCCGCCGACATCATGTTCCTGGAGATCGACGTGGTCGACCCCTCCGACTTCAGCGAGACCCTCACCGTGCGCGGCATCGAGGTGGACGGCTACCGGGTCCTGCGCGCCGAGGCGCCGGCCGCGCCGAACGCCATCGCCGCGATCCTGCTCGCGCTGCGCGACACGACCGGCGTCAGGCCGCACTGCTACTTCGCCTGGGCGGAGGGGAGCCCGATGCGGCACATGTTCCGCTACTTCCTGCTCGGCCGCGGCGATACGGCCCCGGTCACCAGGGAGATCATCCGCAGGCACGAGCCCGACCCGGACCGTCGCCCCGGCATCCACGTCGGCGACTGACGGGCGGGGCGCGTACGGCCCGGCGCGGACGGTCCGGCGCGTACGGACCAGGAGGGGCCGAGGGAGGAGGGGGGACATACCGGTGGTCGCGAAGGCGGGCCCGTACCCGATCGGTCGGGGGGTCGACGTCACCAGGGTCGGCGGCCGATGGCGGGTGACGCGGCCGTGGCCCGCCGCGCTGCGCCCCTTCGTGCACAGCTACGCCGGCTACTGGGAGGCGACGGCGTCCCCCTACCGGGTGAGGCTGGTGCCCACGGGCCGGGCCGTCGTCGTGCTCAGCCTGGCCGAGCCGTTCACCCGCGTCCGGCGGCTGGGGGACACGGGCCCGCCCGGCCCGGTGACCGGTTCCCTCGTCGCCGGGCTGGAGGACGGGCCCCGCGTCTGCGACCACCCCGGCGGCCAGGAGGCGATCCGGCTGGAACTGACCCCGCTGGGCGCCTTCCGGCTGTTCGCCGTGCCGATGGGCGAGCTGACCAACCGGGTGGTCGAGCTGTCCGACGTCCTCGGCCCCGGGGCCACCCTCCTGGTGGAGCGGCTGGCGGCGACCGGGGACTGGGGAGCCCGCTTCGACCTGCTGGACGCCGCGTTGACGGCCCGGCTCGATCGCGGGCCGCGCCCCGCGCCCGAGGTCGGCCACGCCTGGCGGCTGCTGACCCGCGCCGGCGGGGCGATCCCCGTCGGCCGGATCGCGGCCGAAGTGGGCTGGAGCCAGGGCCACCTGGTGCGCCGGTTCACCGAACAGGTCGGCCTGACGCCCAAGACCTCCGCCCGGGTGCTGCGCTTCCACCGGGCCGTGGGGCTGCTCACCCGCGACGGCGCGAACCCCACCGACGTGACCGCCGCCTGCGGCTTCTACGACCAGGCGCACCTCAACCGCGAGTTCCGCGCGCTGGCCGGGACCACCCCCGGCCGGATGGCGGCGGCCCGCGTGACGGAGGGGGCGCTCGCGCTGTGAGGGGCGAGGTCAAATTCGTCCAAGCCAGGCCGCCGGTACGCCGCTAGTGTCCCCGTTCGGAGTGGATCAGGCACCGGTCCCAGGGGCCGGTGGACCTGACTGAGAGGGGAGTACCCGATGGAGAACCTGCTGCGCGTCCTCGTGTCCGGAGCGCTCACGGGAGGCTTGATCGCCGTGGTGGGGACGCTCGGCCGGCGCAGCCGCAGGCGCCGCGAGGGCCGGGACACGGACGGGAGCTGACCTCCCGCCCGCCGTCGCTCCGGCCCCCGGGGGTCCGCGTCAGGAAGGCGTCCCGGCGTCCGTTACGGTGCCGGGACTGCGCGGGGCGCCGTCCCCGTCGGCGTCCGTGCGGACGCATTCGATCAGGTAGTCGCCGGTCTCGGGGTCCACGCTCACCCCGTGGGCCTCGCTGTGGAAGCCGGGGAAGGCCCGGTCGAAGGCCTCCAGGGCGCGCAGGTAGCGCAGCAGGGGGCCGTCCGGGGCGCCGGTGGACTCTCCGGGCATCAGTACGGGGATCCCCGGCGGGGTCACGGTCACCATGGCCGCCGCCACCCGTCCGGCCGCCTCGGCCAGGCGGACGCGCTCGGTGCCGCCCCGGATCAGCGACTGGTAGCAGTGGCGGGGCGGCGAGACCGGCTCCGGGAGGTCCTGGAACGCCGCGTCGAGCGCGCTGATCAGCTCGGCGCGGGTCAGGTGCTCGTGCATCCGCCGGCACAGGGCGGCGAGGGTCGTGCGGCCGTAGCTGCGCGGGAAACGTTCGACCAGTTCCGGGAGGACCCGGTCCAGCGGGGCGTCCGCGTCGTGCAGTGCCTTGAAGTCCATGAGGGCGTCCATCAGGGTGCCCCACTTGCCCTTGGTGATGCCCATCGAGAAGAGGACCAGGGCGGTGTAGCCGTCGGTCTTCTCCACGACGATCCCGCGCGCCGCGAGGTAGGCGGTGAGGATCCGGGCCGGAACGCCCCAGTCGCCGGTCTCACCGGTGGCCGTCACCCCCGGGCAGGTCAGCGTGACCTTGACCGGGTCGAGCAGGCAGTAGCCCTCGCTCAGCCCGGTGAAGCCGTGCCAGTCGGCGTCCGGCTCCAGGTGCCAGCAGGACGGTTCGCCGGCGAGCAGCGAGGGCGGTGCGTCCGCGAAGGCGACGCGTTCGCCGGTCGCGGGATCCGTGACCGACTCCGGCTGCCAGACGCCGAAGAACCAGCCCGGCCGGTCCCCGGCGGCGGCGATGCGGCGCCCGGTGCGGACCACGGCCTGACGGAAGCGGATCGCCTCGGTCACGGCCTCGTCGATGAGCCACTGGCCCTGCGGACCGTCCATCATGGCCGTGGCCACGTCCAGGGAGGCGATCGCCGGATACAGCGGCGAGGTGGTGCCGTGCATCATGAACGCCTCGTTGAACCGCTCGTGTTCGACCGGGGCCCGCGGTGACGACCGGACGTGGACCATCGCGCACTGGGAGAGGGCGGCCAGCAGCTTGTGCGTCGACTGGGTCGCGAAGACCGTGGGCCGCCCCGGCTCCGCGCCGGCGTCCGGGAAGGTGTCCGGTCCGACGGCCATGCCGTAGCGCCCCGCGTACAGCGGGTGGAAGCGGGCGTACGCGAACCAGGCCTCGTCGAAGTGCAGCCGCGGAGTGCTCGGAGCGAAGGCCCGTGCGGCCGCGACGGTGTCGTAACACAGGCCGTCGTACGTGGAGTTGGTCAGCACCGCGTACTGGGCCGCGGGGGAGACCGCGCCGGCCGTGAGCGGGTTCGCGGCGATCCTCGCGGCCACCGCCGCCGGGTCGGTCACGGCGGGCGGCAGGGGCCCGGCCAGCCCGAAGCCGTTGCGGGTCGGAACCAGGTACACCGGACGGGCCCCGGAGATCACGAGCCCGTGCAGCACGGACTTGTGGCAGTTGCGGTCCACCAGCGCGATCTCGTCGGTCGTCACGCTGTAGTGGCCCACCATCCGGTCGGCGGTGGAGTCGCCGTGCAGGACGAAGTAGGTGCGGTCGGCGCCGAAGACCCGCGCGGCGTTTTGCTCGGCCTCGCCGATCGGACCGTTGTGCTCGAAGAGCGACCCGAGCTCCCCGACGGACACCGACAGGTCGGTGCGGAACAGCCGTTCCCCGTAGTAGTCGAAGAACGCCCGCCCCGCCGGGGACTTGAGGAACGCGACCCCGCCGGAGTGGGCGGGGGTGTGCCAGGAGTACTCGTGGGAGTCCTCGAAGCGGCGCAGCGCCTTGAAGAACGGTGGCAGCAGGTCCCGGTGGTAGCCGCGGGCCGCCGTCGCGACCCGGCCCGCGATGAAGGACGGGGTGTCCTCCAGCGGCCAGACGTAGCCGACCACGGTCTCCGAGACCCACAGCGGCAAGCGCTCCAGGTCCTGGTCCGCGTCGTCCGCCATCACCAGGAAGACGGGCAGGTCCTTGAAGCGGCGCCCGATGTGCCGCAGCACCTCCCCGCCACCGCCCTCCTCGACCGCGCCCTGCGCCGTGCGCGGCAGGTCCCAGGCGACCACGGCCGCCACGAGGCCCGCCTCGGCCTGCAGGGCGCCCCGCGCGTCACGCGCACTCGGCGCCCACCGCAGCTCCAGTCCCTGGTTCTCCAACTCCTTCCCGATCCGGCGCAGTTGCTCGACCCCGACGCCGCCGCCCATCGGGTTCTCCCGCAGTGCCAGCAGGACCGTACCGTTCGCCATGTCTTCCGCTCCCCGCGCCCAGGGGTACGGCCACCCGTACCGGGCCACAGTCTCGCGGCCCCGCGGGCAGCGCCGCCGATCTTCCGCGGGGCTTCACCCGCAGGTGGGCGTGGCGGCCCGGTCGTCATGCCCCGGGACCCGCGCGGGCCGGTGGGGGGCGGGGCGGGCTCGCCATGCGGTATGTCCGGTTCTCGCATAATTTGGCAAGCGTTGGACCGACCCACACGTCAAGGAGTTCGCATGGCTGACAAGGGCAAGATGGACCAGGCCAAGGGCAAGGCCAAGGAAGCGGCCGGGAAGATCACCGGCAACGAGCGGATGCAGGGCGAAGGCAAGATGGACCAGGCCAAGGGGAAGGCGAAGGAGGCCACCGCCGAAACGGCGGAGCGGGCCCGCGGCGCCGCCGACAGCCTCCGGGGCAAGAAGAGCCAGTAGGCCCCCCTCGTGACCCGACCGGGCCCGCCCCAGTACGCGGGGCCGGCCCGGTCGGTCCGCGTCCGGCCCGCCGTCCCGGCGCGCACGGGTACCCCGTCCCCTGCGCGTGCCGACCGTCCGCGGGCCATGACCACGGGGTGTCCCGGCGCACCCACCTGCGGTGACGGCGTACCGCAGGGCGGATCGCCGTCACGGAGTTAGGCTCGGATCATGCCGCGGAAGGGGATGGTGCGCATGTGCCGCTGGCTCGCCTACTCGGGTTCGCCCATGCTGCTCGATGCCGTGCTCTACCGTCCGGAGCACTCCCTGATCAACCAGAGCCTGTATGCCCGTATGGGCGCCGAAGCGACCAACGGGGACGGCTTCGGCATCGGCTGGTACAGCGCGGACCCGGCCGGAGACGGCACACCGGCCATCTTCCGGGACGTCGCGCCGGCCTGGAACAACCGCAACCTGCGCGAGCTGGCCGCCCACGTCCGATCGCCCCTGTTCTTCGCGCACGTACGCGCCTCCACGGGCTCGGCCGTTCAGCAGACCAACTGCCACCCGTTCCGGCACGGCCGCTGGCTGTGGATGCACAACGGGGCCATCGCGGACTTCCAGCGGCTGCAGCGGGACCTCTGCATGGCGGTCGACCCGGCGCTCTTCCCGTTCATCGAGGGGTCCACCGACTCCGAGGTGATGTTCTACCTGGCGGTCACCTTCGGCCTCGACCAGGACGTCCCGGGCGCGGTGGCCAGGATGGCCGGGCTCGTGGAACGGCTCGGCAAGGAGCACGGAGTGCCCGAACCGCTCCAGATGACGGTGGCGGTCAGCGACGGCGAGCGGGTCTGGGCCTTCCGGTACTCCAGCCAGGGCGCGTCCCGGACGCTCTTCTACAGCAGCCGCGCCGATACCGTCCGCGATCTCCACCCGGAGATCGACTACCTCCGCGAGATCTCGGACGCGACCCGCATCGTGGTGTCCGAGCCGCTGGGGGACCTGCACGGCGTGTGGAACGAGCTCCCCGAGGCCAGCTACGTGGTGGTCCCCTCCGGCCTGGAGACGGACTACCTCCCCTTCGTCCCCGAACTCCCCTGACGTCCCCCGGCGCGTGCCACCCCGTGCGCGGGAGGGCAGGAGCCCGGCACAGGGGCCGGTCCCAGCAGCGGGAGGTCCGATGACCCGTCGAGTGCACGAGGTGATGACCGGAAATCCGGTGACCGTGGACCGGCAGACGTCACTGGCGGAGGCCGCGAGGGTGATGCGGGACGCCTCCATCGGGGACGTGCTGGTCCTCGACGGGGGCCGGCTCTGCGGAATCGTCACGGACCGTGACATCGTCGTCCGGGCGCTCGCGGAGGTTCGGGACCCTGCCGTTACGACGGTCGGCGAGATCTGCAGCACCGAGCCGGTCACGATCGGGCCCGACGAGCACGTCGACCGGGCCGTCGAGGTCATGCGCCGGCACGCCCTGCGCCGGCTGCCGGTGGTGGGCGAGGACGGCGGCCTCGTCGGCATCGTCACCCTGGGTGACCTCGAAGTGGAGCGCGATCCGGGTTCGCCCCTCTCGTTCATCTCCGCGGCGGAACCCGAGGCCTGACCCCGGGCCCACCGGACGGACACCGGTCCGCACGCCCCGCAGCGCCGTCACCGGGACGTCGCGGTCCGCTCCAGCGCGGGGTAGTCGTTGTAGCCCTCGGCCCCGTGCACGTGCATCAGGAACTCGGGACGCAGTTCGTTGAGCGGGGCGCCCGTGCGCAGGCGCTCCGCGAAATCGGGGTTGGCGATGAAGCCCCGTCCCAGCGAGACCAGGTCGGCACCTACCGCGAGCAGGCGTTCGGCCCGCCGCAGGCCCCCGTCGGCCGCGACCTCCTCGCGCGTGAGAGCGGGGTTGGCGACCAGCGTGCCCGCCCAGGTCCGGCGGATCTCCGCGAAGACGGCCTCGTCCGGGTCGGCGTGGATCTGGTGCAGGTAGACGGGATCGAGGTCCGCCAGGGCCTTGAGCAGGGCGGGGTAGAGCTCCCGGGTGTCGCCCTCCTCCACACCGTTGACGGTCGCTCCGGGCGAGACGCGGACGCCGACCCGCTCCGGGCCGACGGCCTCGACGACGGCCCGCACCACCTCCACGGTGAACCGGATCCGCCGTTCGGCGGAGCCGCCCCATCCGTCGGTGCGGAGGTTGGTGTTCTGCGAGAGGAACTGGTGGAGGAGGTGGCCGTTGGCGGAGTGCACCTCCACCCCGGCGAAACCGGCCGCGACGGCGTTGCGGGCGGCCGTCGCGAAGTCCGCGATCGTGGACCTGATGTCCCGCGCCGTCATCGCGCGGGGTACGACGGCGTCCTGGAAGCCGCTCGGGGTGTGCAGGGGCTCGGGCAGCGGCACCGCGGACGGGGCGAGCGGGACGTGTCCGCTGGTGTCGGGATGGCCGACCCGGCCGCCGTGCTGGAGCTGGAGGAACAGGCGCCCGCCGGCCGCGTGCACGGCGTCGGTGACCCGCCGCCAGCCGGCGACCTGCGCCGGGGTGTGGATCCCGGGGATGTGCGGGTAGGACTGGCCCACCGCGTTCGGCGTCGTGGCCTCGGCGATGATCAGACCCGCCGAGGCGCGCTGCGCGTAGTGGGTGGCCATGAGTTCGCCCGGGACCCCGTCGGCCCCGGCGCGGCTGCGGGTGAGCGGCGCCATCACCAGTCGGCTGGGGAGCTCCAGGCCGCCGAGCCGGGCGGGGACGAAGAGCGGGGATGCGGAGGGGGTCTGCTGCGTCTGGTCCATGCGGGCACCGTAGAACCTCACATCGGTGTCAGGTTCAAGGCCCGGGGCCGGGCTCGGGCCCGCCGCGACCGTTCCCCGGCGGGTGCGTTCGGGCGCGCCTGGTGCCCGTTGCGGTGGTGGTGGCGCCAGGATGGAGGCCCCCCGCGCCGGGACCGCGCGCGGGGCCGCCGGTGGGAAGGGAAGGCCGCGGGTGAAGCCCTCGTTCATGACGGAGACCGAGTGTCGTGGCAGCACGTTGTTGATCACCGTGACCGGCGATCTCGACACGGCCGCCGCGCCGGCGCTGCGGGCCTGCCTGTGGGCCGTCGCCGAGGGCCACTCGGTGGTCATGATCGACCTGCACGGGGTGCCCTTCATGGACACCGCCGGCCTGCTGCTCCTCCTCGACGTCCACCGCAGGGCCGAATGCCTCGGCCTGCGGGTGCTGGTCGTCGGCTGGCAGCGCCAGCCGCAGGAGCTGATGGCCGAGGTGGCCCGGATCCCCGGGCCCGGCTCGGCCACCGGGGAGCGCTACGGTCTCGCGAGCTTCCGCCGTCTGGTCGAGCAGCGCGCCCGTGTCCGCAGGGGCGAAACCGTCGGGGTCCCTCCGCTGGGTTAGGACCGGTCCCGGCGCGGGGCGTCGGCGACGGGGCCGGGTGGAGCAGGCCCGGCTGCGTTCCGGCGGCCGGGCTGGTCGCATCGAGGCATGAAGGATCCTTTCGGCTGTGACGACCCGTCCCTCCTGGCCCCGGGCGGTGCCGGAGACGACCGCGCGGCCGCCCGCCGCACGGTCGCCGCCCACGCCACCGACCCCGCCGAACTCCTGCTGCTCCTGGACATGCTCGGCCTGCACCCCGACGACGACCCGCCCGGAGCCGCCCGATGACCACCTGACGAGGGCGCCGCCCCGCCCCCGCCCCCGTCCCTCACGTCACGGGCCCTCCTACGACGGTGCGGGCGGCCCGCCGGCGCGGTGGCAGGGTCCGGCAGCCTCGTGCCCGCGGGCGCGGACCCCACCCGGCCGGGCGGCAACGGTGCTGGTCCGGGGGGCGTCTGACGGTGTGCGATCCCGGTGTATTGTTGGCACTGTTCCTGCGGCCGAGATCCTCGGTCGTGAGTCCGGCGTTGGTGGTCCAAGGAAAGACACCCCACTTCCCGTGGGGGAATGCAGGTGCAAGGCCTGCCCAGCGCTCGATCGAAAGGCCCCGGCCTCCTCATGGAGACCGGGGCCTTTCGCTGTGGCACGATCACGCACCATCAGTGTCCGTGAGAGGGGTGCGGGGTGGACGAGAAGGCGACCGTGCGGATCGAGCGGGACGGGCCGGTGTTCACGGTGATCATCGGCAGGCCGGAGGCGCGCAACGCCGTCGACGGCCCGACGGCGGCCCGACTGGCCGATGCCTTCCGGGAGTTCGAGGCCGACGAGGACGCGGCCGTCGCCGTGCTGTGGGGCGAGGGCGGAACGTTCTGCGCGGGTGCCGACCTCAAGGCCGTCGGCACCGGGCGCGGCAACCGGGTCCTCCCGGACGGCGACGGCCCGATGGGCCCCACGCGGATGCGGCTGGGCAAGCCGGTCATCGCGGCCGTCGCGGGCCATGCGGTCGCCGGCGGCCTGGAGCTGGCCCTGTGGTGCGACCTCCGGGTCGTGGAGGAGGACGCGGTCTTCGGGGTGTTCTGCCGGCGCTGGGGCGTACCGCTCGTCGACGGCGGCACGGTGCGGCTGCCGAGGCTCATCGGGGAGAGCAGGGCGATGGACCTCATCCTCACCGGCCGGCCGGTCGGCGCCGCCGAGGCCCTCGACATGGGGCTGGCCAACCGGATCGTCCCCCCGGGCCGCTCCCGGCCGGAGGCGGAGGAACTGGCACGCCGGATCGCGGGCTTTCCCCAGCTGTGCCTGCGCCACGACCGCCTCTCGGTCCTCGATCAGCACGGTCTGGCGGAGGCGGACGCACTCGCCGCCGAGTACCGGCACGGGATCGTCCCGCTCGGGGCCGGCGAGACCCGGTCCGGCGCCGACCGGTTCGTGGCCGGCGCGGGGCGGCACGGCTCGTTCGAGGAGTGAGCGGAGGAGCCTGCCCCGGTTCCCCGCCCGGCAGCGGTCCGGCAGCGGTCCGGCCCCTTCGGCGCCCTGCCGGTCGGGCGCCGCGCCGCAGGGGGCGTGGTCCACGCGCGGCCGGCCCCCTGCCGACTCCTTCGCGGGGATGATCGCCGGACCTGTTCACGGCATGCGCAGTGCTCCGGCCCTTGAGGGGGGCGGCCCCACGTCAGCCGTTCTTCGCCCTCTCCGACGCGGCGGCCACTCTGCGGCACCACCGGATCACGAGCAGCAGCAGGCCGACCAGGGTGAGCACCCAGAGGGCGGAGAAGGCCCAGATCTGGGCCGGGGAGGAAGTGACCACGGCGCGCACGAAGAACACCGCGCAGACCAGGCCCAATGCGGCGGTGCACGCGCCGAGCCAGTGCCGCCGGGGCCAGTCCCTGGCCGAGGACCAGGGCCGCAGCCCGCGGTGCAGGGTGCGCAACCGGCGGTCCAGGAGCTGCTCGGTGCGCAGCTCCTGCTCGATGCCGTTGAGAATCTCCAGCTCCCGCCGGGAAAGCTCAGGGCCGTCCATGGCAACGCCCCCGTCCTCCAGATGTGTGCCCATTGTCCCTCGTGTGGCGATTCCGCGCGTCCCCGGCCGCGTCGGCGGTCGGTCGGGGGTGGTCAGGGCCGGCGGGCCGGTGTCCGGGGCGGCGTGATGCGTATGGGCTCCTCGGCCGGAGCGTTCTCGATGTCGTCGAGCTGCGCGATCACCGTGCGGCGCAGGTCCTCATAGTCCGCGAAGGAGTGGTCGTTGAAGAGGGTGTGGCCGGTCCACATCAGGTTGGCGCACACCCTGGCCGGGACCCGGCCGGTCCGGGCGCCCATGCCGACGAGGGCCACCGACCGGACGCTGCCTGGCGCCAGCTCGTTCTGCCGGTGGACCGCCTGGAACGCGGCCGCGCAGGCCAGGGCCACATTGAGGGTCTCGCTCACGTCCTGCGACGACGTCTCCATGGTCGGCGTCGAGATCAGGTACTTCGGATTGACCGCCCCGGAGGGCACGCACACCGCGCTGCCCACCGGCAGGCTGCCCCCGAACCCGTCACGGATGGCCCGCTGCACGCGCAACTGGATGCCCGCCCCCAGGTGCCGCTTCACGGCCGCGTCGACCCCGCCGTCCATCCGGCCCCGGGAATTGGTCGGACTGACCCACGCGTCGACCACCTCGTCGAGGATCGACCCCGAACGGATCTCCACCCCCGGTGTGCCGGCGAAGGCCGCGCGCCATGCCTCCACCACTTCGGCGTTGAGGTCGGTCAATACCACCCTGAGCGACGACTGCGCCAGGTCCACGGCCATGGTCCACTCCCATCGAGATACGGCTTCTCCACTGCTCACGACGTTAGCGCCCCCCACTGACAACGCCCGTTGAGGAAGCCTCCCGTGACGTACCGTCACGATGGCGGCCACTGTCAGGGGCCGCTGTTAGCCTGCCGCCAGATTCCAGCGGACCGGCCCCGGCGGCCGACGCCGGTACCGGCGCGGGTCCGCCGGCGGCGCGAGCCGGCCGGTCCGCGACCGCGCCGCCCCTCCCCAGCAGGCTTCTCTCATCCGGAGTGACTTCACCATGCGCGACGACAACGTCCCGGCCGAACCCGACACCAACGACCCACTGGCCCTCGCCGGCCTGTTCGAAGGCGGCGGCGAACCGTGGCTCCCGCTCCTGAAGCCGGTCATCGAGGCGCAGCCCGACGCGGCCGGGTTCATCGGACCGGGCCGTGACCCGCAGGTCGTTCCCGTCCGCGAACTCACCTTCCAGGCGCTCAAGCCCCAGCCGCCGCACAAGTGGAAGGTGGTGATCTTCGGACAGAACCCGTACCCGCGGCCGGAGAGCGCCACCGGCATAGCCATGTTCGACAACACCTTCCACGACTGGAAGGACAGCCAGTTCGGCCGGGTCGTCAGCATCCGCTGCATCATCAAGGCGGCGGCGATGTGGAAGTACGGCATCCAGAAGAAGACCCCCATCGCCGACGTCCGCGCACTGCTCCGGGAACGCGACACCGTCCAGCCCCCGGAGTGGTTCCAGGCCATGCTCACGCAGGGCGTGCTGCTCCTGAACGCCGCGCTCACCGCCAGCGCCGACGGGGCGACGGGCACCGACCGCCACACCGCCTTCTGGCGCCCGGTCGCCGAGCGGGTCGTCGAGGAGATCCTCCGGGCCAAACAGAACGCCGACGAGGAGGACCGCGGCGTCGTCTTCGCGTGGTGGGGAGCCCATGCCCGCAGCCTGAAGAAGGCCGTCCTGCGTCTCCAGGAGAAGTACCCGGAGGTCGAGGTCCGGCACATCGACCACCCCAACCCGGCGGCCCAGGGCGACATCTTCTGCGAAGGCGACCATTTCGCCATGGTGAACGAGGCACTCGCGTCGGTCGGCGCGGTCCCGGTCGACTGGCTGCCGAGCAAGGGGTGGAACGAGGCCGCGGCCGAGTCCGGCGGGACGGACGGCGACGGCGGCGTCGCCGCGCGCATGGGCGCCTTCATCGCGTCCACGATGGAGCTGCACCAGCTCTACCTGGACCGGCTCGCGGGGGTCAAGGACGAGGGACTCGTCCTCCCCGCCATCACCGGAGTCTTCGACACCCCGCTCATGGACTTCCAGCAGGCCGTCGCCCCGGTCGCCGGGCTGCTGTCCTCCCTCGACCGGCACGTCGGGCTGTCCCGCGAGTTCGGCAGGCGACGGGCGCGGACGTCGGCCGGCGGCCTGTCCGCCGACGCGATCGCCGCCCTCCACCTCTACACCTGCGAGTCGGCCTTCTACCGGGAGATCAACGCCGTCCTGCGCACGCCGGACCGGTCCAGGGTCGTCCCGTACCTCCCCTACCTGCGTCTGCTGTTCTCGGCGGTGTCGCAGCTTCCCGTCCGCACGGAACCGCTGTGGCGCGGGGTGTCGCTGGACCTCCGCACGCAGTACCCGCTCGGCCGCACCGTGACCTGGTGGGGCGTGTCCTCCTGCACGCCCGAGCTGGGTGTGGCCAAGGCCTTCCTCGGCAGCCGCGGCAAGCGGACGCTCTTCGAGGTGGTCCCCCTCCGGGCGGTGGGCATCAGCGAGTTCTCCGCGTTCACGGCCGAGGAGGAGTTCATCCTCTCGCCGGGTACGCAGCTCAAGGTGACGGACGTCAGGACCGAACGCGGCGGCCTGTGCACCGTACGGCTGACCGAGCTGGCCGAGCAGACCCTCGTGTCCTGAGCGGGCGGGGGCGGAGCGGGCGGGGGCGGCCGGCACCACCGTGAGTACCCGCGAGGTGGCCCTCAGCGACACGGCCGCGCGCATCATGGCACGGGCCGGAGCGGACCCGGAGGGGGAGCAGCCGGTACCGGCCATGTCCGCGGAACCGGTCCGGCCCGCCCGCGACGGGTCCGGCAGGCCCTCCGAGGCCCCGGGCCCGGAGCGGGGGGAGGCGTGCCCGCACGGGTGTCTGCGGGGCCCCGGCGGAATCCCCCGGCGGGTTCCCGCGGCGCGGCCGGGGGCTGTGGGTTGGCTGTGAAGCGACGTCGTTGATGGACATGGGTGCGGCAGCTGTGCCGACAAGTTCTATATTCGTACGAACCATCCATGCGCGGCCCTGCTGCGGTGATCAGGGGGGATACGACAGCGATGGCCGAGACCGACCTCGCTCCGCACTCCGGCGCGGAGCCCCGCAATGCCCGTAGGGAACGCAAGGAACGCCGCAAGGCCCAGAACCGCAAGCGCCTGGGGATCGGCGCCGCCGTGGTCGCCCTGGGCGGCGGCGCGGCCGCGTACGCCTTCACCCTGGGCGGCTCGGCGGGCTCCACCGGTCGCGACGCGAACTTCGCGGCCCCGGCCCCCTCGAACGGGGCGAAGGGGCCGGAGGGGCCCTGGGACGGCAAGGTGAAGGTGCTGGGGGACGGCTCCACCTCCAACACCGGGCCCCAGCCGGGACAGCTCAAGCCCGAGAAGCTGAAGCCGGGCGAGAAGCCGCCGCAGTTCGTGGTGTTCTCCTGGGACGGAGCGCTGGAGGGCGACGACCACCTCTTCTCGCACTTCCGTCAGGTGGCCAAGGACAGCAACGCCCACATGACCTTCTTCCTCACGGGCATCTACCTGCTGCCGGACGCCAAGAAGATGCTCTACAAGCCGCCGCAGCACGCCCAGGGCGCCTCCGCGATCTCGTACCCGACCGTCCCGCACGTGAAGACCACGCTGGAGCAGCTGCGCGGTGCCTGGGCCGACGGAGACGAGATCGGCTCGCACTTCAACGGGCACTTCTGCGGTCCCAAGGGCGGCGGGGACTGGAGCGTCGACGAGTGGAAGAGCGAGATCGACCAGCAGTACTCCTTCATGAAGACCTGGAAGACCAACACCGGGTTCGCCAAGGAGGCGCCCCTGCCCTTCGACCCGGACCGGGAGATGGTCGGCGGCCGGGCACCCTGCCTGGAGGGCCAGAAGAACCTGCTGACCGCGATCAAGCCGTACGGCTGGCGCTACGACGCGAGCTCGTCCGGGGACTTCCAGATGTGGCCGTCCAAGCAGCAGGACATATGGAACTTTCCGCTCCAGCTCGTCCCCTTGCAGGGCAAGGAGGCGCAGGTCCTCTCCATGGACTTCAACTTCCTCTACAACCAGTCCGGTGACAGCACCCAGGGGGACCCGACGAAGTTCACGGCCTGGCAGACGCAGACCCGGATGTCGTACCTCAACGGCTTCAACCGGGTCTACAACGGCAGCCGGGCGCCCATGTTCATCGGCAACCACTTCGAGGACTGGAACGGTGGCATCTACATGAAGGCCATCGAGGACGTCATGAGGGACGTCTGCCCGCGCAAGGAGGTCCGCTGCGTGTCCTTCCGTGAACTGGCGGACTGGCTCGACGTCCAGGACCCGAAGGTCCTGGCCCAGCTGCGGATGCTCGACCCGGCGCAGGCGCCGGACTGGAAGAAGCTGATCAAGTAGCGGGGCGGGTCACGGGCGGGCGGCGCGCGGTGCGCCGCCCGCCCGGCTACTTCACGGCCTTGGCGTAGTCGGCCCACAGCCGCACCGCGCGCTCACTGCCGGGGGTGCCCGGTGCGTCACCGCCCAGCCCGGTGAGCGGAAGCGGAATCAGGTCGGTCAGCGACATCCGGTAGACCACGACGGCCGTGGACTCCTGCCCGGTGCTGGCCACGAACCAGCCCGCCGTGTTCGCGGCCGTCGTGCCCGTCTTGCCGGCGGCGCCGGGGCGGGCCTTGCCCGCCGTCTTCGCCGACCCCTCGGTGACGGCGTCCCGCAGGGCCTCCGTCACCGTGCGCGCCGTCTTGGCGGACATCGCCCGGACCGGCTTCGGGGCGACGAGCGGCACCGCGGCGCCGTTGCGGCTGACCGAGCGCACCGAGTACGGGTCGGTGTGCATTCCGTCCGCGGCGAAGGTCTCGTAGGCGCCGGCCATGCGGATCGCGCTCGGCGTCGAGTTCTCCCCGAGGGCGAAGGCGGGGATCCGCGGGCCCAGGCTCGACGCAAGCAGCCCCGAACGCTCCGCGAACGCCTCCGCCCGGTCGAGGCCGACGTCGAGGCCGAGCTGCAGCATGGGGGTGTTGACCGAGTCGGCCACGGCCTGGCGCAGGGTCACCTGGCCCCAGTTGCGGCCCCCGTCGTTGCGCCCCTTGACCACCTTGCCGCTTCGGTCCCAGTAGGGGCCCTCGGGCGTCTGCACGGTGACCTGGTCGTTGCCGTCGTAGGTGGCGGTGGGGGAGAGGGGCGTACGGGCCTTGCCGCGCGTGCGCAGCACCCCCTCTTCGAGTCCGGCGGCGTACACGAGGGGGGTGAAGGCCGAGCCGGCCGGGATCGTGGTCGCGTTCGACTCGTTGAAGCCCTGCTTGAGGTAGTCGGGGCCCCCGTACACGGCGAGCAGGCGCCCGTCGGGGGCGACGCTCGCCGCGCCGATCTTCGCGTGCTTGTCGGTGTCGGGCCGCTTCTCCGCGTCGAAGCCCTTCTCGGCGTTCTGCACGGCGGCGGTCAGTGCCGCCATCCGGGACTGGTCGAAGGTGGTGTAGACCTGGTAGCCGCCGAGGTCGAAGTCGGAGTCCTTGATGTGGCCGGACTTGACCGCGTACTGCTTGGCCAGCTCCACCAGGTAGCCGGTCTGTGCGCCGGGGGTGCCGGAGAGGGAGGTGCCCGAGGGCTCGGGGAAGGTCTTGTACGTGGCGCGCTCGGCGGCCGATATCTGCCCGGTCTCGACCATCCGGTCCAGGATCCAGCTCCACCGTTCGACGGCCCGCGCCCGGTTCTCCTTGCCGAGGGCCGGGTCGAACAGGCCGGCGCCCTTGAGGAGCGAGGCGAGGAAGGCGCCCTCGCTGGCGTTGAGCTGCGAGACGTCCTTGCCGTAGTAGGCCTGGGAGGCGCGCTGGATGCCGTAGGTGCCGCGGCCGAACCAGCTGGTGTTGAGGTAGTCCTGGAGGATCCGCTTCTTGGACTTCTGGTTGTCCAGCTTCACCGCGAGCAGGAGCTCGGTGAACTTCCTTGAGAGGGTGCGCTCCTGGCTGAGGTAGGCGTTCTTCACGTACTGCTGCGTGATGGTCGACCCGCCCTGGGTCTCGCCCCCGGTCACGGCGGCGCGCACGGCGCGCAGGACGCCGGAGGGGGAGACTCCGGGGTCCGAGTAGAAGCTGGCGTTCTCGGCGGCGAGGACGGCTCCCTGGACTTTCGGGGGCACCTTGTCGAGCGGCATCTCCTGCCGGCTGACCCAGCCCGTCCTGGCCATCGTGGAGCCGTCGGCCCAGTAGTAGATGTTGTCCTGCTGCTTGGCGAAGGAGTTGAGGTCGTCGGGTATGTCCGTCGTCGCGTACGCGCAGGCGACGAAGCCCACCATGCCTATGAAGACGTACAGGCACGCGCCGAGCCACTGGCGCCACGAGGGAGCCCAGCGGCGCCAGCCGGTGCGGCCGGGTCTCGGGTAGGCGGGGCGCAGGCGCCGCACCCACGGGCGCACCGCGGCGACGGCCCGGGTGGCGGCCGAGGTGGCGGCCCCGAGGAGGGCCGGGGGGAGGGTGATGCGCCGGCGGGCCGTCGCGCGGGGCTTGCGACGGGAACCGGAACTTCCGCGACGGCCCGAGGGGGTGCCACCGCCGTTGTCCGGAACCACCCTTGTGTCCCGTGATCGCCCTCTTCCGGCCCTTTCCTGCCTGCCCACTGCGCATGCCCTTTCTGCTGCTCTTGCCCCACACCCTAGAGGCACTTGCTGTGGGGTCGCCCAGCGACCGAACGTGTCCGCTTCCTTACGGGTGAGTAGGGAAACGTGCCGTCGGTCCGGCCGCACAAACGGAACGGAGCGAAGGTGTCGTGAAGTTGTGCGAAGATTCCGTGCCTCGGTTCGAGTGGACCGGGTGACAAGGGGAAAATAGTGATACCAAAGAGGTTCAAGGTCGCCGCCGGCGCGGCCCTGACCGTGGGCGCGGTGACCGCAGGTCTGCTCGCTTCCTCTGCGAGTGCGGAATCCGGCCCCAAAGCAGCCGACCGCAAGACGGTCGACACCTTCGGGCGCCTTGCGGGCGACGTACTGTCGCAGCGCTCCGATGCCCTGGTCGAGGACCAGGGAGGGCATCGCAATTCGGGCCGTAACGCCACGAAGGGCCGCATGTCGGCCCAGTTGGCGAAGGACGAGGCCTCCGCGCTCTCGTCCCTGAAGTCCCGCAGGACCCGGCTCGCGGACCTCGGTGAGGCCTACACGAAGGCCGACACCAAGGTGACGGTGGAGAAGGCCACGGTCACCGGCGGGAAGGCCACCGTCGAGGTCACCGAGCAGACCACGCTCACGTACAAGAAGCTGCGCGGGGACGAGCCGGCGACGACCGACTTCCGGACCCGGTACGAGCTCAAGCTCACCAGCAAGAAGGGCGGTGCCTGGGAGCTGAACTCGATCAAGTCCCAGGAGAACGGCCCGGTCGCGGTGAACGAGCCGGTGGCGGCCAAGGCGAACGTGGTCAAGGACGACGGCAACCAGTACCCGGACGGCACGCCCGCGTCCACCAAGTACCCGGCGCCGGCGAAGCCCAAGGCCAAGACCGGCGGTGCCTACGACTACGCGGCCATGGCGAAGTACGCCGAGAAGTACTGGAGCAACTACAACCCGGCGTACCGGAAGTTCTCCGGCGCGGGTGGTGACTGCACCAACTTCATCAGCCAGGCGCTGAAGGCGGGTGGCTGGAAGGCCGTTCCGGGCTCCACCTCGGACTACCGCAACTGGTGGTACGACGGAGCCAGGCAGTCCGACTCCTGGGTCGGTGCGAACGAGTGGGCCTGGTTCACGCTGTCCAACCAGCGGGCGGCCAACCTGGCCAACGTGTACCAGACGGACGTCGGTGACATCGTGCAGGTGGACTTCAACAAGGACGGGTCCAAGGACCACTCCATGATGGTGACCTACCGCAGCAGCGCGGGCATGCCGTACGTCACCTACCACTCCACGAACACCTACCGGAAGTCGCTCGCGAGCCTCATCGCGTCCTACCCGGACGCGGTGTACTACGCGTACCGCACCTGACCGGTGCCCCTCGGCTCCTCCCGTCGCGGAACCCCGTCGCGGAACCCCGTGGCGGGAGGAGCCGGTTCACGGCGTCTCCAGTTCCCGGACGAGCCGCCGCACGATGTCGGTGGACGAGATCACGACCCGGTCCTCCAGCTCCCGCGCGGCGGGGACGACCGACGCCGCCGAGGCGAGCAGCACGGGAGCCTTGCGCAGGGTCCCCCACAGGCGCGTCGCCAGCGCGGCCGCGACGGCGCCGGCCCACCCGGCCGGGCCCGGCCCGTCGTCGACGACGGACACCAGGCTGCCGGGGCCCACGAACCCCGTGACCGGCTCCAGGTCGAACGGGAACAGCCGCGAGGGCACGAAGAGCTGGACGGTCACGCCCGTGGCCGCCAGGGCGCGCGCGGCCCGGACCGAGCGGGCGACGGTCCCGCCCGTGCAGAACACCGTCACCTCCGCGGCGACGCCCGACGGGCCCCCCGCCCCGGCGCCCACCACCAGGCGCATCCACCGGGACCCGCCGAACGGCCCGGTCACCTCGACGCCGGGTTCCGCCCGGGGGGTGAGCGGGTAGCGGCCGTAGAGCGACCTCGGTTCGAAGAACACGCTCGGCCGGCCGAGCCCGATCGCCGCGGCGAGCTGCTCGCCGGGATCGTGCACCGGGCTCAGCTCGAAGAGGTGCAGGTCGGGGACGCCGAGGAAATGGCGCTGCGGCGACCGGCCGTGCGCCGCGCCGTCGCCCTGCCCGGACCCCACCGGGCACCGCACGACCAGGTGGATCGGCAGCGTCCTGCCGTACATCGACACCAGCCTGCTCGACATGGTGAGGATCTGGTCGAACGACTGGGCCACGGAGCCGCCGGACGGGATCTCTACGATCGCCTTCTCACCGGTCAGGGCCAGCCCGTTGGCGACGCCGAGGACCGCCGCCCCGCCGACCGGCGTACCGAACACCCGGGACGGGTAGGCCTTCGCCAGGCCGGCGGTGATCTTGAACGTGCCCCCCTGGGGATCGGCCACGTCGCCGCCCAGGACGAAGACGGAGTCGTCCTCGGCCATCACCCGGTGGAGGGCGTCGTTCAGCAGGCGGCCGAGCCGCGCACGGGGGGTCATCCGCAGTACTCCCACCCCGACGGCTCCAGCGCGAGCACCTCGTCGACGACCCGGTCCATCCGTTCGCGCTGGCGCCGCTCCGCCGCCGCGAACGCCGCGTCGCCCGGTACGTCGTACACCGTGTACCAGTCGGCCGCGGTGCGGAACTCCACGATCAGGGGCCGCCCGGAGCGCACCCGCTCCACGGGTTCCGCGAGCCGTGCGCGGACGGCGCCGACGTCGCAGCCCCCGATCAGCAGGTGGTCGACGCCGAAGGCCGCGGCGCGCGCTGCGACGGACCCGGCCGGTGCGGCGGCGGGGGCCGCCCGGCCGGCACCGTCGTGCTCGACGACCAGCAGCAGCGGCAGGCTCCAGAGGGCCGCGATCTCCAGGGTCTCGTACACCACGCCCTCGCCCCACGCGCCGTCGCCGACGAAGCACACGCTCAGCCCGCCGGTGCCGCGCTGCTTGCGGCCGAGCGCGGCCCCCGCGGCGACCGGCACGCCCGAGCCCCGCACTCCGGCGGACATGAATCCGGGCCGGTAGAGGTGGTGGGATCCGCCGACGCCGCGGCAGACGCCCTCGTCCTTGCCGAGGATCTCGGCCAGCAGGCCGTGCGGGTCGTCGTGGCGGGCGAGGTACCGGCCGTGTCCGTGGTGGTCGCTGAACACGTCGGCGTCGGGCACGAGATCGAGCAGGGCGACCGGAACGTACTCCCGGCCGGGGCGCGGGCGCGTCGTCCCGGGCCGCCGGCCGGCGGCGGACAGCTCCGGCAGGCGCTCCTCGAAGACCCGGATGGCCAGCATCCGTTCCACGTCCCGCAGGTCCGGACCGCTTGCGGCGGGTTCCATCTGCTGAGGTCTCCTTGTCCGGTGCGCGGAGGTTCGTGCCAGTCCCTTCCGGGCGAGGGGGGTTCGAGATCCCGCATCGTGGAAGAACGCTTCGCTGATGCGGTCACGGGACCGAAGGGCGGTGTGCCGGAAGGGGGTGCGGGACGGAGCGGCGGGTCAGGGCGCCGGCGTACCCGAGGTCCTGGGCCATCAGGGCCAGCCGGCAGCTGATGTCCGTGCGGTGGACCCGCGGGGCACGGTCGGCGGCGGGCGGAACGCCCCCGGACCGGCCGGCCTCCGCCAGGACGTCCAGCGCCCGCGCGAGGTCCAGCCCGAGGCGCTCCGCCGTCGCGAACGCCTCGCCCAGGGCGATCAGCAAGGAACCGGCGAGCAGTTCGTCGACCTGCCTGAACCGGCCGCCGGCCCCGGTCGGGCCCAGCCGGAAGACCCGGTCGGTGAACACGGCCAGCAGCGGGCGCGCGGATTCGACGGCGGCGGCCGAGCCGCCGGCGAACACGATCGGGGTGCCGTCGGGGGCCCGTGGGGTGGTCCCGGTCACCGGGGCGTCGACCGGCGCCAGCGCGCGTTCACGGCAGGCCTCGGCCCAGTCGGTCGTCCACCCGCCGGAGAGGGGCGAGCACTCGACGGCCGGTGTTCCGGGCCGCGCGCCGGCCAGGGCGCCGTCCGCGCCGAGCCACACCGAGCGGCTCGCCGCGTCGCCGCTCACCGCGGAGAGCACCGCGCGGGCACCCTGCGCGGCCTCGCGCGGGGTGGAGCAGAGCGTGGTGCCCGCCCCGGACTGCCCTTCGAGCAGGTCGGGCGTCCGGTGGTGGAGCCGTACGAGGAACCCCGAGAGGCGCAGACGCGGGACGATCCGGGAGACCATCGGGCCGGCTCCCAGGACGGCGACGGTGTCTCCCGGGGCGAGGGGTCCCGGGAGCGGGGACGGCGGGACGACGGCTGTCTCGATCTCCAACGGGCTTCCTCTTCGATCGGGTTCGTGTCCGCGGCCCGCGGGCCGCTCGGGGTGTCCGGGGCGTCCGGGCCCGGGCCGGTGGCGTGCCCGGCGGACCTCGCCGGACACGGGGCTAGATGTAGCCCTCGCGCAGTGCGTAGGCCACGGCGTGGGCGCGGTTGCGCAGTTGGAACCGGGTCGTCACGGTGTGCAGGATGTTCTTGACCGTCCGCTCCGAGTACGCGAGCTCGACCGCTATCTCCGCGGTGTCCATGCCGTCGGCCACCAGCCGCAGGACGTCGACCTCCCGCGGCACCATGCCCAGGGCGACGGAGGCGGCGCCCTGCCCGCCGGCCTTGCCTTCCTGGAGCCGCCCCATGTGGCCGATCAGCTGGGCCAGCAGGTCGGGCGGCAGTTCGCAGCCGCCCCGTTCGGCAGCGAGGACGGCCTGGCGCAGCCGTGCCCCCGTGGCCTCGCGGCGCCACAGGATCGTGGTCACACCGCACGCGACGACGTCCAGCAGTTCGGCCTCCCGGATCCGGTCCAGGACCAGCACCACCCCGACCTTCTCGGCCCGCACCAGCCGGGACAGCCTCGACAGGACCGTCTCGTCGAAGGCGTCGGCGATCAGCAGGGCGACGTCGGCACCGTCCTGCCGGGTGTCGTCCACGAGCGCGATCTCCGGGTACTGGCGCAGGTGGCTCATCGCTCCGGCCCGGGTGATCGGGTCCGGGGCGTGAATGGCGACCGCCACCCGGCGGGAGGTACGGACGTCGTCGACGAACTGCAGCACGGTGAAGAACTCCTTTTCCCACGACCGGCTCCCACCCTTTCCCATCGGGCGGGGCGCGGCCATCGTGGTCGACCACGAGATCGGGACCACGACCACGAGGAAGGCGGCGGGGCGAGGGCCGTGCGGGGCCGTACGGGAACGCTCCACGGGGGCACCGGACGTCCACACCGGTCCGGCAGCGGTCGCCACGGCGCGCGGACCCGTCCGGATCGCAGGCTATCCGCGGCCCCCGCCTCTCCGCCCCCGTGCCGGGGGCAGAGCCGGTGCGCCCTTCCGGGCAGCGAAGGGCGGGGCGGCTTCCCCCGGGTCTGCCCTTCCCGTCCTGCCCGCCGCGCCCGCCCGCTCCTACGCTCGTCGGTGTCGTGGGGTTTCCCCCTGATCACCACGACGCCGGTTCGGCCGGTCCGGCCGTCAGCCGGTCCGGCCGGTCCAGCCGGCCGCGTCGGCCCCGTCGGCTCAGCCGGTCTTGCCGAGGGCCACGGCCAGGTCCCCGCGGCGGATGCCGAGCTTGCGGTAGCAGTGCGTCAGATGGGTCTCCACCGTCCGTACGGCGAGGTGCAGCAACTCGGCGATCTCGACGTTGCTGTGGCCGGCCGCAGCCAGTTGCGCGATGCGGCGCTCACTGGAGGTGAGCGCCGTGGTGCCGGTGTGCCGCGCCCGCCGGGGCCGGGCCCCGCAGTCGCGCAGGGCCGCCCGCGCGACGAGGTTCATCCGTACCGCTCCCGTCCGTTCGGCCCGCTCGACGGCCTCGCGGAACACCGCGCGGGCCCGCCGGCTCTGGCCCGAGTCGTGCAGGGACCGGCCGAGCGACACCAGGGCGGGCAGCAGCTCGGGCAGCGGCTCCGCCGGGCCGCGCAGCAACTCCACCGCCTCCTCGACCAGTTCCAGCCCGTGCCGGCCACCGAGCGCCACCCCCAGGGCGCGCAGCGCCCGGCCCACCGCGCGGGGCGTTCCCCACGCGCGGGCCAGCCGGAGCTCCTCCCGGGCCAGCGCGGCAGCCTGCTCCGGCGACCCGAGCGCCACGTGGCAGTCGGCGGCGGCGGAGCGCCACGGGGTGACGATCGGGCTCTCCACCTCCCGGGCGGACTGGCGCCTGCCGCACTCCAGGAGGTCCGTGAGGGCGGCGTCGGGTTCGTCCGACGCCATGTGCAGCAGACCCCGCGCGTACAGGAACTCGTTCCACTCCCACGAGCCGTGCGCGCCCCCGGCCGTGACGGCGTAGGCGAGGCGGCGGGCTTCGGCGAGCCGCCCGGTCTCGGTCAGGGCGATGATCGTCTGGGCGCGCAGATGGGCGTTCTCCGCGCCGGGCGCGGCCATGTTGCCCGGCAGGACGTCCCGCAGTGCCGTGTCGGCCAGCAGCGCGGTGTACCGGCCGCGCATCACCTCGGCCTCCGCCGCGACGCTCAGCAGGCTCTGGTGGCCGGGGTGCAGCAGGTTCGGCGTCCGGCAGGCGACGAGCCCCCGGGCCACCAGCCGGTCGGCCTCGGTCAGTTCGTCCGCCCACTGGGCCAGCGTGGCGGCCGACGCGTAGAGGTACGGTTCGAGCAGCGGGTCCAGCGAGGTCCGCGTCAGCGACCGGACCCGCTCCATGGCCTCGGCCGCCGACAGCCGGCCGGCCGTCGCGCCGTGTTCGGTGAGCAGGGCCCTGGCCGTCGGGGCGATCCCGTCGGGAGCCTGCTCCTCGATGCGGCGCAGTTCTGCCACCACCCGCAGCCAACTGTCCCCGTCGTGCGAGGAGATCAGGGCGGTCGCGGCCTGCACCGCGTGCGCGAGGTCGGTCGAGTCGGCGAAGCCCTCCGCGAGTTCGGCCAGTACGTCCAGGGCGGTGTGGACCTCGCCGCGGGCCACCAGGGCCGTACCGAGCGCGGTGGCGGCGCGGACCCGCCCTCCGGCGGAGCGTTGCAGACGCAGGGCCTCCGCCAGGTGGCGCACTCCGGAGGCGCGTTCGTCCCGTACCTCCAGACAGCCCAGCCGGATGAGGGCCTCGCTGCGGCGCACGACGGACAGCGGTTCCCGCAGCGCCCGGCGGAGGCAGGCGATCGCCTCGTCGGCCCGCCCGTCGCGGACGGCCTTCGCGGCGGCGCCGGTCAGTGCGTCGGCGGCCCAGGGAGCGCCCACGGCGGGTATCGGCAACAGGTGGCGCACCACCGACTCCTCCGGATCGCCCCGGTGGTGCAGCAGTTCGGCCGCGCGCCGGCGCACGTCCGCGCGGCGGTGCCGTTCCCACGTGTCGCGTACGGCCTCGTGCAGCAGCGGGTGGGCGAAGACCGGCCTGCCGCTGCGCGGGTCCTTCCGCAGCAGGCCCTGACGGGTGAGTTCGCCGGTCCAGCCGCGCACCCGGGACGGATCGACGTCGCTCACGGAGACCAGCAGCGCCAGTGCGTCGTCCTCGTCCTGGATTTCGGCGAAGGTCCGGACGGCGTCCGCGGTCTCGGCACCGGCGTCGTGCAGCCAGCGGAGCACCGCGCCGGTGAACGCGCCGGGACGCAGGTCGGCGCAACTCCCGGGCAGACGGACCGGGAGGGGGCTTCCGACGGCCGTCTCCCGCAGGTCCGTGAGGAGCGCGTGCAGCAGCATCGGATTGCCCCCGACGGCGCCGACGCACTCCTCGGTCAGGGTGTGCGGTGCGTCGTCGCCGAGGACGGAGCGCACGAGGGCCCGGGCGGCCGTCGCACCGAGCGGGGCCAGCAGGCAGATCTCGTCGGCCGGAACGGAACAGGCGTCGGTGAACGAGGGCCGTGGCAGCACCAGGTCGTACTGCCACCGTTCGGTCACCGCCAGCACGACCGGCAGCCGGTCCAGGCGCCGCGTCACCTGGGCGAGCCAGCGCCGTGACACCGCGTCCGCCAGGTGGACGTCGTCCACGGCGAGCAGCACCGGCCCGGACGCGGCCCGTGACCGGAGCAGGCTCCACAGCCGGGACGGCAGATCGGCGCCGTGCAACGAACCGCCCCAGTCGTCGACGTCCGGCGGGCCGTCGGCCGGACCGAGGCCGTCGAACAACTGCAGGACCACCCCGAAGTCGACCCCGGCCTCCTGGAGGGAGCACCGGGCCCTGAGGACCGTCGTCCCGTGACGCTCCGTGTCCCGGGCGAGGGCCCGCAGCGCGGAGCTGCGTCCGCTGCCGCTGGCCCCCCGGATCACCACCGTGCCCCCGGCCCCCGCCGCGGCCCGTCTCACCAGCGCCCGAGCCCTCGCCGGCGGCTCCGCACGCTCCCGCAGCACGGTGGAGGAGGTGTCGGCACGGTCCCGGACGGCGGGGCTCGGCATGGGAACTCCTGGACTTGTTCGGGCACGCTGCGTAGCGGGAAGGACAATTCTGTCTGCCGCTGCAAGACGTACGAAATCCCGGCGCCGCTCCGGACCCCTCTGTGACCTGCGTCTCATGACCGCCAAGGCCCCCCGCGGTCGCCCGTCGGCCGGCGGCGGGCCGTTGCTCGCGGTGTCGAGCCCGTCCGGGCGCCGGGATTTCGGGTCAGCGCTTGAGCGGTGCGTCGTCCGGCCAGCCGTAGCCGGTGCGCGGCGGTTCGGGCACCGCGCCCATCGCGGCCAGGTCCCGGTCGGCGGCGCGCATCAGCTGACCGGCCAGGTCGCGCATCGCCCGGCTCGCCGCGAGCTCGTCACCGATCGCCGGGATCTCCACGTCCTGCGGGTTGCAGCGCGCCTTGCCGCGGCCCGTCATGATGGTCGTCCCGTTGTCGAGCACCGCGCGCGCCGTGGTGGTGCCGCTCTCCTCGTCCAGGTAGACGCCCACCTGCCACTGTTCGGCGTGTGTCATGACGCGCCTCCTCACGCCCGGGGCCCTTTCCCCTCCAGCATCCCCCCGCGGGGGTCCGGGCGCGCTCCGGGCCGTCAGGCGGCGGGAAGGGGGCCGGGGCCGCCCTCCAGGGACACGTGCAGGCCGTCCGGCCGGACGTCGGCGGACGTGGCCCTGAGCCCGAAGGGGTAGGCGGCGCGCGCGTCCGGACCCGGCGCGAGGCGGTCCAGGCCGAGCCGGCCGGCGGGGACGGAGCGGCCGAACACGGTGAGCCCGTCCACGGCGAGGGTGACCCTGCCGTCCGCGAGGGCGGGACGCAGCGTCAGCCGCCCCGCGCCGCCGGGGCCGACGGCGGCGAGCACGGTGCCGGCCGCCGGGTCGGCCGTCACCGAGGCCACGGTCACCGAGGGTGCGGAGGCCCGGATCGCGTCGGCGATCGCCCCCGGGGAGACGGTCACCTCGGCCCGTGTGCCCCCGACGGTGGCCCGCTCGCCGAGGCGGACGTCGTCGAGCCGGGCCCGTACGCGCACCCCCGACAGGCGGCCCACGCGGGCGTCATCACTGCCGACGTCGAGCCGGGGGATGCTCCCGTGCGCCAGGTCCCACAGGGCCCAGTCGCCGCCGATGCCGACCGTGACGGCGTCACCGAGTCCCGGAGCCGCCCTCGCGACGCGGTGCCGGATCAGAGCGCCGGCCGCGGACTCGGCCGCACCGGTCGCGGCGACGGCCACCACGGCCACGGCGCCCGTGACCGAGAGGAGGAGGTGGCGGCGCAGGGCCGCCCGGGTCCCGGCGAGGGGAACGCGCTTCATCGTCGGTCTCCGGGAAGGGGTACGGGAGTGGCTTCGGGGGCGCTGCCGGGGGCGGTCCCGGGGGCGGTCTCGGGTGCGGGCGCCGGGGCGGGGCCCTCCGGGTCGAGCCGGGGCAGGAGCCGGTCCAGCCGGTCGGGGAGCCACCAGTTGGCACGCCCGAAGAGGTACATGGACGCCGGCACCAGGAGCAGGCGGACCACGGTGGCGTCGAGGACGACGCTCACCCCCAGGCCCAGGGCCAGCATCTTGACGGCGACGTTCGTGGAGAGCAGGAAGGCCAGGAAGACGCTGGTCATGATCAGCGCCGCACAGGTGATGACCCGGGCCGTGGCGGCGAGACCGGTGGCCACGGCCAGGTGGTTGTCGCGCCGGTGCAGCCAGACCTCGCGGATCCGGGAGAGCAGGAAGACCTCGTAGTCCATCGACAGTCCGAAGACGATCGCGAACATCATCATCGGTACGTACGACTCGACGGGCACCGGCTCGCCCACCCCGAACAGCGCCCCGCCCCAGCCCCACTGGAACACCGCGACCACCACCCCGTACGCGGCCGCGATCGAGAACAGGTTGAGCACGGCGGCCTTGAGCGCGATCAGCGGGCTGCGGAAGACGGTGAGCAGCAGGAGGAAGGCGGCCACGGCCACCACGCCGACGATCCGGGGCAGCGCGCCCGCCAGGGTGTCGGTGAAGGTCTGGGTGGCGGCGGCGGCGCCGGTGACGTACCCGGTGGTACCGGTGCCCGTCAGGGCCCGCGGGACGGTCTCGTCCCGCAGGGTGCGGATCAGCCGGGCGGTCGCCGGGTCCCGCGGTCCGGTGGCGGGGGTGACGGTGGACAGGAGCAGGGCCCCGTCGGGGCCGGGGACCGGCGCCGTCACGGACGCCACGCCCGGTACGGCCGTCAGCCGCCGCCGGAGCGACGCCGCCAGCTCCTCGCGGCGGGCCGGGTCGGCGACCCGGGTGCTGTCGAGCTGGACGACGACCGTGAGCGGGCCGTTGGCGCCGGCGCCGAAGCCCTCGGTGACCAGGTCGTACGCCCGGCGGTCGGTCCTGGCCGTGGACTGTGCCCCGGCGTCGACGTGCCCCAGCCGCATGGACGCCGCAGGGAGGGCGAGGACGCCGAGCAGGAGCAGGCCGGCGGCCAGGAAGACCCAGGGGCGCCGGGCGACCCGGAGGGCCCAGCGGTGCCAGACGTCGGACTCCCCGGCGGGCTCGGCGACCGGCGTGCGCACGTGGAGCCGGTCGACGCGGCGCCCGAGCAGACCCAGCAGCGCGGGCGTCAGCGTCACCGACGCGGCGGCGGCCACGACCACGCTGAGCCCCGCGGCGATGCCGAGGGTGCCGATGAAGCCCACGCCGGAGACGCAGAGCCCGCCCAGCGCCATGGCCACCGTGGCCGCGGCGACCAGGACGGCACGGCCGCTGGTGGCGACCGTACGCCCGACCGCCTCGGCCGGTTCCGCCCCGGCGTGCAGCAGGGCCCGGTAGCGGGTGGCCAGGAAGAGGGCGTAGTCGACGCCCACGCCGAGGCCCATCATCGCGGCCAGCGTCGGGGACGCCCGGGCGAAGTCGAACGGGCCGGCGAGCAGGCCGAGGGCGCTGAGACCCACGGCCAGGCCCAGCACGGCCGTCAGCAGCGGCAGCCCGGCCGCGGCCACGCTGCCGAAGCCGATCAGCAGCACCAGCACGGCGACGGCCAGACCGATGCCCTCCGAGACGCGGTCGGCGGATCCGGTCGAGGCAAGCTGCCCGAGCGGCTCCCCGTACTCGACGGTGACGCCGTCCGCGCGCAGCGGCTCCACGGCCGCGTCGACCCGGGCCAGGCAGGAGGGGGCGAAGCCCGCCGGGTTGCCGTCGAAGCGGACCGTCACCCGGGCGGTGTCGCCGCGGGGGGAGACCGCCCCGGGCGTGGTCAGCGGGTCGGCCACCGACAGGACGTCCGGCAGCCGGTCCAGGTTGGCCACGGCCGCCGCGACCGCCTCCCGGTGGGCGGCGACCGTACCGCTCCCGGTGTGGAGCACGAGGGGGGCGGCCGTGCCCCCGCCCCCGGCGGTGTGCGCCTCGATCAGGTCGGCGCCGGTCTGGGCGCCGGTGCCGGGCAGGGAGAAGCTGTCCGCGAAGGTGCCGCCCCAGGCGTGGTCGGCGGCCGCGAGGCCGGCCAGGAGCAGTACCCACAGGGCGACGATCCCCCAGGCGTGCCGGGCGCACCGGCGCCCGCTGCGGTGGAGGAGTCCGGGCCCCCCGGTCGATGCGGTGTTCATGGGCCCCACTGTGCGGGGCTCCCGTAAGGGGATCGTTGGCGGATCGTTCGGGGAACGTACGGACGCGCGTGCCCGCCACAGGAGGGACCGAGGACGCCGCGGCGGGCGTCGACGCCCCGCCCCGGCGGGCCTCAGGCCGGGCCGGGCGTCCGCGGGAGGGCGACCGTGAAGCAGGCGCCGCCCTCCGGACCGTGCCCCTCGACCCGCAGGGTGCCCCCGAGACGGCCGGTCAGCCGGTGGGCGAGGGCCAGCCCCAAGCCGCTGCCGACCGGGCGGGTGTCCCGGTAGCGCGCGTGGAGGGCCCCGCTGTCGAAGGCGACGCGTACGTCGTCCTCGGTCAGCCCGGGGCCGCCGTCGCGGACCTGCACCTCGGCCCCGCCCCCCGGGGCCGCCCGCACGGCGAGGACCACGGGCGCGCCCTCGGGCGTGAGCCGCAGGGCGTTCTGGACGAGCCCGTCGACCAGCTGCCGGACCCGGAAGGCGTCCGTCTCGACGACGAGGGGCGGCTCCCGCCGTTCCACCCGCAGCTCGACCCCGGCGCGCGCCCCGGGCCCGGCCCAGAAGGCGGCGGCCTCGGCGACGACCGCGCCCAGGTCGGCCGGGGCCACGTCCAGGCGGAACCCGTCCGCCTCCAGCCGGGCCAGGTCCAGCAGGTCCGCCAGGAACCGGTCCAGCCGGCGCGTCTCGTCGGCCAGGACGCCTCCGACCTCGGGCAGTCGCTCCGGCTCGATCAGGCCGTCGGCCAGCGCCTCGGCGTATCCCTGGAGCGCGGTCAGCGGGGTCCGCAGGTCGTGGGAGACCGACAGCAGGAACTCCCGCTGCCGGTTCTCGCTGCGCGCCAGCGCCGCGTCCAGGACGTTGAGGGCTCGCCCGATGTCCTCCGTCTCCCGCGGCCCGTCGACCGGGGCCGGTACGCCCCGCTCGCCGTCGGCGAGCCGGTGCGCGACCCGCGCGGCCTTCACGAGCGGACGGGCGATGCGGCGCGCCATGAGCGCTCCGGCCAGGGCCGCGCCGAGCATGCCGACGACCAGCGGCACGATCACGCTGCGCCGGATCTGGTTCGTGTTCCGCGTGACCACCGCGTACGGCTCGGTGAGGACGACCGCGCCGCCGCCCACGCCCGGCCGCCCCACCAGCAGCACGTCCTGTCCCCCCAGGACGGCGGTGGTGGAGACGGGTTCGCCGGCGAGCAGGGCCGCCTTCACGGCCGGGCCGACGGCCGGGGTGGCGCCGCCGCCGACCCTCCCGTCGGCGGAGATCACCGCGAGCTCCACCCCGTTCGGTCCGCCCAGTGCCCGGGCGCCGTCGAACAACGCCTCCGACAGGACGGGCAGCCGCCCGAGCACCGTGGCCTGACGCGTCAGCTGGTCGCGCTCGCGCCGCTCGGCGGCGTGCGCGGCGCTCTGCCAGGCGACCAGCCCCGTCAGCGCCACAGCGAGCGCGGCCACCGCGGTGGTCAGCACCACGATGCTGCGGGCCAGCGAGCCGCGGCGGGGGCGGGACCGGTTCACGTACGGGGATCCGTCGCGCTGTAGCCGACGCCGCGGACCGTGCGGATCGGGCTCGCGTCCCCCAGCTTGGCGCGCAACTGCGACACGAACACGTCGACCATCCGGGTGTCGCGGTAGCCGGGGTACCCCCACACCCGCGCCAGCAGCTGTTCCCGGGTGAAGACCTGCCCCGTGTGCCGCACCAGGTGCGCCAACAGGTTGAACTCGGTGGTGGTGAGTTCGACGGGTTCGCCGTCGCGGCGGACGGTGCGGCTGACCGGATCCAGGCTGAGCCGGCCCACGGTCTCGGCCGGCCGGCCCGGCGGCCCGGCCGCCCTGCGCAGCACCGTCTTGACCCGGGCGACCAGCTCGCGCGGCGAGAACGGCTTGGTCAGGTAGTCGTCGGCGCCCAGTTCGAGGCCGAGGATCCGGTCGGCCTCCTCGCCGCGCGCGGTGACCAGCAGGACCGGCGTCCAGTCGCCGGCGTCCCTCAGGGCCTTGCAGAAGGCGATGCCGTCCAGCCCCGGCAGGCCGATGTCCAGCACGATCGCCACCGGGTGCATCCGCCGCGCGGCGGCGAGCCCGGCGGTCCCGTCGGCCTCGACGTGCACGCCGAAGCCCTCCCGTGCCAGGTAGAGCCGCTGCACGTCGGCGATGTGGCGCTCGTCCTCGACGACCAGCACGAGGCCCTTGGACTCCGTCATCACTTCCCCTCACGCGCGGTGAACCCCGCCGATGCTAACCGCGGGGCCCCGGCCGCCCGGCGGGCGCGCCGCCACCCGTACGTTCCCCGAACATTGAGGCGGCGAGCCCCCCGCGCGGCCGCCGGGCGGACGGGGACGGGCCGGTCACGAACCGGGAGGGGCCCAGATCCGCCGGTACGCCTCGCGGTAGCCGGAGGGGTCCCAGGACGTGGCGCCGCGGCTGTTGGCGGCGGTGGCGATGTGGACGGGGGCGACGTACCCGCTTGCGGGCCGGGCGGCGAAGGCGCGGTTGAACTCGTCGACGATCTGCCAGCCCTGCTGGGACAGCGGTTCGGGGACGGTGGCCGCCTGGAACTGCCCGCTGTTGATCCGCTGGAACGCGGAGGGGTCGCCGTCGCCCGCGCCGATGTTGAAGGGGGGCCCGGAACCCGGTGCGCCGGCGGCGCGCAGGGCCGGGGCGGCGTCTGCGAAATAGAGGTCGTTGATGGCGACGGAATCCGTCCACCGGTCCCCGAAACGGGCCAGGAGGGAGGAGACCTCCTGGGGGGTGCGGCTGCCGGCATCGGGGATGGGGATGTTCTCGTACGCCAGGAGCCGGACGCCGGGACAGGTGGCGAGCTGCTTCTTGATCAGTTCGGCCTTGTTCCGGGCGAAGGGGACCGAGTCGTCGGTGAAGACGACGACCCCGGCGTTGCCCCGGGAGCGGGCGATGATCCAGTCGGCGCTGATCCGGGCCACGTCCTCCACCTTCGTGGTGACGTTGGTGAAGAGGCCGGCGCTCTCGCTCGGGCCGGGGGAGCCCACCGCGTGCCAGCCGACGAGCGGAATGTGCGCGGCCCGCGCCCGCGCCACCTGCTGGGAGGTCAGTTCCGGGTCGAAGCCGCCGATGACGATGCCCGAGGGCTTGAGGGTGACGGCCTGGCTGAGGGCCGCCTGGATGCCCGCGGGAGTGCCTCCGCCGTCGATCACCCGGACCTTCCAGCCGATGGCGTCGGCGGCTTCCTCCACGCCCTTCGCGACGCCAGCCACCCCGGGGTTGGTCATGGTCTGGGCGACGTAGACGAGGGTCTTGCCCGGTACCGCCGCGGGCCCGTCGGTGGGGCCGGTCCAGGTCGGGTCGGTGTTCTCGGCCCGCCGGACGGCGGCCCCGGCCTGGGCGAGGGCGGCGGGGCAGCCCGGGGCGGAGGGCCCGGGGGAGACCGGCCCGCCGCCCGACGACGGGCCGCCCCCGCAGCCGGCGAGGAGGGTGAGGGCCGCGCTCAGCAGGGCCGCGGCGGTGAAGGTGGCCTGGTGGTTGGCTTGCACGGTGCTCCTGACACGGGTGCGCGTACGACGGGTCGCGGTGCGTCGCGACGGGTTCTGGCTCTACGGGTGACGGGTCGCGCCGGCTCCGGTCCGCAGTCGGCGGCGCGCGGAGTAGCCGGCCAGGCCGACCGCGATGAGCAGGGTGGCGCCGTTGAACAGCGGCGTGGCCCAGAACCGGGCGCCGAGCTGGCCGATGCCGGCCAGGCCGATGGCGAGGACGGCGACGGCGACCACGGTCCCGAGGGCGTTGGCGCGGCCGGGCTTGATCGTGGTGGAACCGAGCAGGGCGCCGACGAAGGCGGGCAGCAGGTAGTCCAGTCCGACGCTCGGGTTGCCGGTCTGCTGCTGCGCGGCGAGCAGCACTCCGGCGAAGCCGAAGAGCAGGCCCGATCCGGCGAAGGCGTAGACGGAGTAGCGGTGGGTGGGGATGCCGATGATGCCGGCGGCGCGCGGGTTGGAGCCGATCACGTACAGGTAGCGGCCCAGCGGCAGCCGTTCCAGCACCAGCCAGAGGGTGCCCGCGACGGCCAGGACGTAGTACGCCGGCAGCGGCAGGCCGAGGAAGCGGGAGTCGTAGAGCCCGGTGAAGGCGGTGGGCAGGCCCTCCGGGCCGGGGACGATCCGGGCACCGTCGGTGATCCAGCCGGTGACGGCGTACATCATGCTGCCGGTGCCGAGCGTGGCGATGAAGGAGTCGATCCGCCCGAATTCGACGATGACCCCGTTGAGGGCGCCGACGGCCGCCGCCCCGGCCACCACCACGAGGCAGGCGAGCGGCCAGGGCCAGGCGTCGCTCACGATCAGGTCCAGCACCATGACGTGAGCCAGGCCGAGACCGTAGCCGATCGACAGGTCGAACTTCCCGGCGGCGATGGGGACGGTCGCGCCGAGCGCGAGGACGGCGGGGATCGACTGGTTGGAGAGGATCGAGGAGACGGTGTCCCGGGTGGGGAAGGTGGAGGGCAGGGCGAGGGAGAAGACGAGGAACAGCACGGCCGCGAGGGCCGGGAGGCCGTACGCGCCGACGTGGTGCCCGCGCAGGTGGTCGAGGAAGGGCCGGGACGAGGGGGAGGAGGTCATCGGTTCGTCCCCGGGCCGGTGACGGGGGGCATGGCCGAGGCGGTGCGGGTGAGTTCGGCGACCGTGAGGTCCGGGCCGGTCAGCTCGGCGCCCACGGTCCCGCGGACGAACACCAGAGCGCGGTGGCACACGCCCGCGACCTCCTCGAAATCGGTGGAGACGAGCAGGACCGCCAGACCGGAGGCGAGCGCGTCGTCGAGCAGCCGGTGGACCGTGGCCTTGGCCCCGACGTCCACGCCGGCGGTGGGCTCTTCGAGGACGAGCAGCCGCAGCCCGCCCCGGAGCCACCGGCCGACCATGACCTTCTGCTGGTTCCCGCCCGACAGGGTGGCGATGGGCACCTCGCTGTCGCGGGGGTGGACCGAGAACCGCTCGATCAGGGCGGCGGCCTCGGCGCGCTCGCGGCGGGGGCTCATCCAGCGCCACGCCGGGACCCCGGCGGACCGGGGGTTGGCCAGGAAGTTCTCCCGCACCGTCAGCGCGGCGGCGCAGCCCTCCCCCTGACGGTCGCCCGGGACGAGGGCGACCCCGCGGGCGAGGGCGGCGCGGACCGTGCGGGGCCGGTACGGGCGGCCGTCGAGCAGGATCCGCCCGCCGAGCAGCGGCCGGGCGCCGACGAGGGCCCGGCCCGGGTCGGTGTGGCCGGCGCCGGTCAGACCCACCATGCCGAGGACCTCGCCGGCCCGCAGCTCCAGGCTGACCTCCCTCGCGGCCGCCGTCCTCACGCGGTCCAGGCGCAGCAGGGGCGGGCCCGCCGCCGGGGTGGCGACGGGCCTGTGGCCGGCCTGCTCGTGGCCGACGATGGCGCGCACGAGCCGGGCGGGGCTGTGGCCGGCGAGCGGGCCCCGGTCGACGACGCGGCCGTCGCGCAGGACGGCGAAGGTGTCGGCGACCCGGTACACCTCGTCCAGCCGGTGGCTGACGTAGAGGATGCCGTGACCCTGGTCGCGCAGGGCGTGCAGGACGTCGAAGAGCCGTGCGCAGTCCGCCGCGGGGAGGGTGGCGGTCGGCTCGTCGAGGACGATCAGCTCCGCGCGGGTGGCCAGGGCGCGGGCGATGGCGACGAGCGAACGCTCGGCGGGGGCGAGTGCGGAGACCGGGGTATCGGCGTCCAGGTGGCCGCCGACCAGGCGCAGGGCCCGTGCGCAGCCCTCCCGGGTCCGCCGCCAGGAGATGAGGCCCCCGCGGCGCGGGTAGCCGGTGCCCAGGGCGATGTTCTCGGCCACGGTCATCCACTCGACGAGGCCGAGGTCCTGGTGGATGAAGGACATGTTCCGGGTCGCGGCGTGGGAGCCGAGCGGGTGCCCGGCCACCGTCACCTCGCCCTCGTCGGCGTGGTGGACCCCCGCGAGCACCTTGATGAGGGTGGACTTGCCGGCGCCGTTGGGCCCGAGCAGGGCGAGGACGCCACCCCGGTGGACGTCGAGGTCGACGGAGTCGAGCGCGCGGGTGCCGCCGAACCGCTTGCCGAGCCCGCGGACGCGGACGAGGGGCGGGGGCGCTCCGCCGGAGTGCGGGGGCGGACCGCCCGTCGATCTGCCGGGAGCGTCATGCACGGACTTCTCCGGGGGTCGGCCTCCGAGGTGTTCCCGACTGCATGGGGGATTCTATGCCGATGTGTCACCGTATCTACGGTATTTACCCCCTCTGAATGCCGGTCCCCGGCGGGGCCGGTCCCCGGCCGGTGGCGGACCGGCGGCGCCGTTCACGCGGCGTCCAGGGCGCACTCGGCCCAGATCACCTTCCCGCCGGTGGTGTAGCGGGTCCCCCAGGCCTGCGCGAGCTGGGCGACGAGGAACAGACCGCGGCCGCCCTCGTCGGTGGAGGCCGCGTGGCGCATGCGGGGAGCGGAGTTGCTCGCGTCGTGCACCTCGCAGATCAGGGTCCGGTCGTGGATCAGGCGGACCCGGATGGGCGCGCTCCCGTAGCGGACGGCGTTCGTGACCAGCTCGCTGAGCAGCAGCTCCGTGGCGAAGGAGGATTCCTCCAGCCCCCACCGGTCCAGCTGCTCCATCGCGGCGGCACGGACCCGGCCGACGAGGGCCGGATCGGGGTCCAGGTCCCAGGAGGCGATCCGGTCGGCGGGCAGGACGTTGGTGCGGGCGACCAGCAGTGCGATGTCGTCACCGGGGTGTTCGGGGGCCACGGCGTCCAGGACCGCCCGGCAGGTGTCCTCCGGGGCGCGGTCGGGGTGGGCCAGCGCGCCGCGCAGCTGGTCGAGGGCCGTGTCGATGTCGCGGTGGCGGTCCTCTATGAGCCCGTCGGTGTACAGGACCAGCTGGCTGTGGACGGGGAGGGTGATCTCCGCCGACTCGAAGGGCAGGCCGCCGAGGCCGAGCGGGGGACCGGCGGGCAGGTCGAGGAGCGAGACGCTGCCGTCGGGGAGTACGAGGGCGGGCGGGGGGTGGCCGGCGCGGGCGACGGTGCACTGCTGCGAGGTGGGGTCGTAGATCGCGTACAGGCAGGTGGCGCCGACGATGCCGGTGCTCCCGGCGCCGGGCGGGTCCCCGCCCTCCTCCCGGTCGAGCCGCACCATGAGGTTGTCCAGGTGCGTGAGGAGTTCGTCGGGGGCGAGTTCCAGTTCGGCGAAGTTGCGGGCGGCGGTGCGCAGCCGGCCCATGGTGGCGGCGGCGTGCAGTCCGTGGCCGACGACGTCGCCGACGAGGAGGGCGACGCGGGTGCCGGACAGGGGGATGACGTCGAACCAGTCGCCGCCCACCCCGGACTCGCCGGGCAGGTAGCGGTGGGCGACCTCGACGGCGCCCTGTTCGGGCAGGCCCCGGGGGAGCAGGCTGTGCTGCAGGGACAGTGCCAGGGTGTGCTCGCGCGTGTAGCGCCGGGCGTTGTCGATGCAGAGCGCGGCGCGGGCGGAGAGTTCCCTGGCCAGCGCCAGGTCGTCGTCGCCGTAGGGCGCGGGGTCCTGCGAGCGGTAGAAGCAGGCGATGCCGAGGAGAACGCCCCGGGCGAGCAGGGGCACGGTGATGAGGGAATGGATGTTGTGGGCGAGCAGCAGCTCCGCGTGCGCCGGGTCCTGGGCGATCCAGCCGAGGGCGGCCTTCAGATCGGGCTCCAGCACCGGCTGCCCGGTGGTCATGCAGCGCATGTGGGGCGTGGTGGGATGCAGGTTCACCTGCGCGCCGGCCGGGTAGAACGGGCAGTCCTCGCGGATGCCGTGGACCACCGTGCGCCGCATCTGCGCGGTCGGGTTGGGGGACTCCTCCCCGCGCAGCACGGCCTCGGGCATGTCGATGGTGACGAAGTCGGCCAGGCGCGGGACCGCCGTCTCGGCCAGTTCCCGGGCCGTGCGGTCCACGTCCAGGGTGGTGCCGATGCGGTTGCCCGCCTCGGCCAGCAGCTCCAGCCGGCGCCGCGCCGCGACGGCGTACCGTCCCACCTCCGGCTCGCCGACCAGGACCAGGCCCCGGACCGTGCCGGGGGCGGGGTCCGCGCCGGACGAGGGGGCGGGCGCGGGGGAGCCGGTGGCGGAGTCCGCGCGGGCGGGGGCGTGGCCGGCGGTGTGGCCGGCGGCGTCCGCGTGGGGCGGGGCGGGGGCGTGGCGCTCCGTGTCCTCGGGGATGAGCGCCTCGATGACGATCCCCTCCACCCCGGAGGAGCTGGTGACGGGACGGCTCACCAGGGTCACCGACCGGCCGCGGGACAGGGGTACCTCGGTGGCGGCCCGCCGGGCCGAGGACATCAGCTCCGTGGCCCGCTCCTTCAGGATCGACCGGTCGGACTGGTCCAGCTCGCTCTGGAGCAGCTCGGCCATGGCGAGCGGGTAGCCGTTGTGGGGCTCCATGCCGTTGCGGGCGGCGCGGAACCCCGCCTCCAGGTAGGCGTGGAGCAGTCCGCGCTCCCGTGCCGAGCTCTGTTCCATCAGGCGCCGCTCGACGGCCTCGGCGGCCCTGCGCACCAGCGGGACCAGTGCCGGGTCCGCGTCCGTGTAGGGGTAGCCGAGGCACAGCACGCCCTCGATGTGCCCGCTGAGCTGGTCGCGTACGGGGATGGCGGTGCAGGCGCTCGACTGGGAGCGTTCGGCGAAGTGCTCGGCGCCGTAGACCTGGACGAGGCCCCGCTCGGCGAGGGTGAGGCCGATGCCGTTGGTCCCCGCGACCTGCTCGGCGAACACGAAGCCGGGGACGGTCTGGATCGGGGCGAGGTGCCGGGGCAGGGACTTGTCCCCGAAGCGGCGCTCCAGTACGACACCGTGCCCGTCGGCGAGGCAGATGTTCATCCGGCTCCCCGTGAAGATCGACTGGAGCCGGTCGAGCACGGGAGCGGCGGCGCGCACGAGGGGGCCGTCCGCGTCGAAGTCCTGGGTGAACGGGAGGTCCGACCGGTCCGGGGACAGGCCCAGCAGCCGACAGCGCTCCCAGGAGCTCAGGATCTCGCCCCGCACGTCCCCCTGGACCGAATCGACCGTCTCGCCGTGCAGAAAACGATCACGTGAAAGCACGGGGCCGATGCGGTCTCCCACCACCCCCATCTGCACCACATCCCCTCGCCGGAACGCTCTCGATCGCCCGATTTGAGTATATTCCTCACATTTTAGGGCTGGGGTGGGTGGGGAGCGATCGGCGGGCCCCGGACCGCCTCACAGGACCGCGACCGGGTTGACGGGCGAGCCCGTGCCGCCGGGAACGTTCAGCGGGGTCACGACGAGCAGGAACGCGTACCGGCCCGCCCCGGCGCACGCGGCGGAGAGCGCTTCGAGGTCGAGGTTGTCCAGCAGGGGCACCCCCATGGCGGTGATCGCCAGGGTGTGCACGGGCGAGTGCACGCCCTCGACCGGCGACGGCCGTACGTCGCTGTCCCCGTCGGCGCCGAGCAGGCAGACGCCCCGCTCGGCCAGCAGCGGCAGGGCGTCCACGTGCCAGCCGGCGCTCGTGGCGTCGCAGTCCCAGGGGCCGAGCTCCCGGCGCCGGCGGAAGCGGCCCGAGCGCAGCAGTACCGCGTCCCCGTCGCCGAGCGTGACACCGAGTGCCCGCTCCGCGGCGGCCACGTCCGGAGCGTGCACCGCCCGGCCGGGCTCCAGCCAGTCGACCCCGAGGACGGCGGGCAGGTCGAGGAGCACGCCGCGGGTCACGAGCGGGCCGAGCGCCTGCACCGAGCCGAAGCGGGCGCCCCCGGCGCCGACGGACGCGCGCGCGTCGCGGCCGTCGTACAGCCGCCCCCGGTAGGCGAGGTGGGACAGGGCGTCGAGGTGGGTCACGCTCTTGCCGTGGTAGTCCGCGGCGAGGAAGTCCTTGTACGCGGACGGTTCCGGAGCCTCCACGTCGCCGAGGTCGGACATGTGGTGCAGGGCGGGCTTCGTGTTGTCCGGTCCGGGGCGGGTGTCCCAGGGGCGCCCCATCGGGACGACCGTGCCGGACCGGACCAGGGCCGCGGCCCCGCGCACGTGGTCCGCGGTCACCCGGTTCCACGCGCCGCGGTCGGGCGCGGACCAGCGGCCCCACGTACGGACCGCCTCGAAGAGCGCGTCGAACTCCCGCCGCGAGACGGCGGGCCCGTTGGCGGGGTCGCTGCTCATGCGTGTTCGGTGCTCCAGGGTTCGTACGGGCCGGCGCCCGCGCGCCCGCCTCCCCGGTCAGGATCCCCGCCCGGCGCGGTACCGGGCCGGGGGCGCGCGGGCGGGGGCCGTGACTTTCCCCCTCCGGAAGCGCCGGACGGGCGGGAGGGGCCGTCGCCCTCCCGCCCGTCCGGCGGAGTCCCGCGGGGTGCGGCCGGTCGTGGCGGCCGCGTCCGGTCAGAGGCCGGCCCGTCCGCTCGCCAGGGGCCACTCGCGGTTGAGGGTGCCGAGCGGGATGCGGCGGTCCATGACCGGCGTGCCGAACAGCGACAGCCCGAGGTGGAGCTGGCCGCTCAGGTCGAAGCCGCCGTGCAGCGCCCAGGAGCCCGTCGCCGAGGTCTTGCCGTCCGTGGACGCGCTCGCCTTGGCCTCGGCCTCGCCGCGCAGGTAGGGGGCGAAGTCGGCGCCGACGCCCACGACCCCGTACAGGCCGACGGAGGCCTCCGCGCCGAGCGCGGCCTTGACCTTTCCGGCGGCGGTGACCTCGGCCTTCACCGGGGAACTCTGCACGGCCGACGTGCTGACCGGGGTCCAGCCCTTGCCCGTGGCGTAGCTCCCGCCGACGCGGAAGTCGCCCTTGACGTCCTGCCGGACGTCGAGGGTGACCCGGCCGTCCGCCTCCACCTGGACGTAGCAGGTGAGGTCGAGGTTGACGACGACGGGCACCGGGCCCACCTGGATGACGGGGGAGCTGTGCAGCTTGGCGAACGGGATGCGCTTGGGCGCTCCCGTACTCGCGGCGGCGCGGCCCTTGAGCTCCCACTGGGAGGACCAGTCGCCGCTCATGCCGAGGAAGGCCGAGCGGGGGAGGGCGCCGGCGCCCTTGGCGCCCTCGTAGGAGAACTCCACCTCGGGGGCCAGCTGGACGAAGCCGGACACCGAGGCTCCGGCCGAGACGGGCGCGCCTTCGGCGCTGTCGACGGCGGCGTTGACGTCGAGGCGCAGGTTGCCCAGGGGCAGCTTGGCGCTGTTGGGACCGGAGCGCAGGCCTCCGCCCTTGGCCCAGGAGACGGTGACGCCCTTCATCAGGGGCTCGACCGCGACCGTGGCGGGGTCGACCGGGACCTTGCCGTCGGCCTTGTCGTCCTTCAGGACGGAGGCCAGGGTCGTGGAGGCGGTCTTCACCTCGGTGCCGCGTTCGGTCTTCTTGACGACCTCGGTGACCTTCGCGAGCAGGCCGTCCGGGGCGCCGGGCGCCGGGGCGCTGGCGATGACGTCGCCGACGGCGACGGGCTGGTCGGGTGTGGGGGAGTGGGTCGGGGAACCGCTGGGCCCCTGCGGGGTCTTGGATATGACGGCCCGTCCGCTGGCCTTGTCGTAGGAGGCGACCTTCAGCGAGGACTTCTCGGGCTGTGTCTGGCCGGTCCGGGTGCGGGCGATGGCGGACGGCGCGGCGGAGCCCTGCGGGGCGGCGTCCACGGTCAGCTGCTGGGTGCCGTCGCCCTGTGACGCGGTGGTGGGGGAGCCTCCCGCCTCGGCGACCGCGCCGGTGTGCGGTGTCGAGGAGCAGCCGGTGGCGGCGAGCGCCAGGGTGGTCAGGCCGGGGAGCAGGAGGCGTCGGGTGAGCGTGCGCACGTAGGTGTGACCTTCAGATCGGATAGCAGGTGTTACTCGTAAGTAATCTGAAGGTTGATCATGCCATGCGGACGCCGCGCCGGTCATCTCGGGATCCGGCCAACTCGGCTGCCGCGCAAGACAATTGAAGGTTCATCTACTGGGTGCGTCGTGGCGCGGGAGGGGGGCCTGGTCTCGGTGTAGCCGGCGGGCGCCCCCACCGCCGGCGGACGCGGTCCCGGGTGGCCGGACGGGTGTGCCGGCTCACCGCAACCCGTTTGAGCCGGACTCCGGTTGGGCGCGAGGGAATCGTGACGGCTGCCTTAGCCACGTCCGGGACAGTTCTCCAGGAAAGCTGTGGGGCGCATCGACGCCCCATGCGTCGAGTGCCCCGGCCGCATCGGCAACCCGATGTGCCGCGGAGACCGGTTTCTCCCGGGAGACCCGCACGTCCCAGGAACGGAAGGAAAACCGATGACCGTTGCCGCCCCGGCCGGAACGGTGGAGTGGGTGCGCCACGTCCTCGCCACCCACTGGGGCGACGCGTGGGGCGCCGCCGGACCGGTCCCGCTCACCGTCGCGGGCGCGGCCCCGCTCACCCACACCGCGGGGCTGTGGCGGGTCGCGGGGCCCGGCGGTGACCACGTGCTCAAGGTGCAGCTGAACACCGAGGCCGCCCGGCCCGGGAACTTCCCCGCCCTCAAGGCCCGGGTCCTCGCCCACTGCTCCCGGCGGGGCGTGCCCGTCCTGCCCGTCGTCCCCGCAGCCGACGGCCGGCCCGCCGTCCGGCACGACGGGATCCTGTGCGAGCTGTCGCCCCACAGCCCCGGGGTGCGGGCGAGCGGGGGCCGCGAGCAGGCCGACGCCATCGTCGCCGCCGGGCTGGCCCTGAGGGCCGCGCTGGACACCCTCCCCCTGGAGGTGACCGGCAAGCTGGCCACCGTACACCTGCCCCTCATGGTGGAGGAGGAGCACTGGCCGGCCGCCCTGCAGGACGCCGAGCGGCGCCTGCTGCCCCGGGCCGAGCGCGGAGCGGACCGCTGGCACCGTGCCGCAGCCCGCGTCCTGCGTGAACTCGCCGTCACCGCGCCGATGCTGAGGTCCCTGTCCCGGTCGCACCCGGTCGGTGCCGGCCGTCCCTCCGTCGTCCACGGGGACCTGCACGTCCACCACTTCCTGCTCTCCGGCCGCGGCACGGCCCGCGTGCTGGCCGTCCTCGACTTCGACAACCTCCAGGTGGCCGACCGGCTCCTCGACCTCGCCTGGACCGCCGACACGGCGGTCCTCGCCTGCGGCGCCGACACCGGCGCCGCCCGTGACGTCCTCGCCCGCTTCCTGCGCACCGGCCGCGGCCGCGGGCTGCTGAAGCCCGGGGACGAGGTGCTCCTCATGCCCCTCCTGATGGCGCACTCGCTGCCGGTCATCGTGGACATCGCCAAGGACATCCTCGACCGCGGCATCCTGACCCCCCAGTGGCTCGCCTACTTCGAGCTGCTGTCCCCGGCGCGAAGACTCGCCGTCCACCGGCTGCTCAGCGCCGCCGCGGCCGGCTGACCGCCTCCGCCGGCACCCCGTACCCGCCCCCGCCCCCGCCGGGCCGCCTCGGCCTGCCCGCGCACCCCCGCCCCCTCACCCGAAGGAGCCGTACATGACGACGACCACCACACCATCGGACCCCGCTTCCTCCTGGCCCGCCGACCTGTCGGCCTTCTGCTTCGAGGTGCCGCACTCGTCGGAGTCCCTGCTCTTCGAGTCCGCCAAGGGCATCCGCCTCTCCGACGCGGCCGGCCGCAGTTACCTCGACGCGCTCTCCGGCGTCTTCGTGACCTGCTTCGGCTACGACTGCGAGCCCATCGTCGGCGCCGTGAGCCGGCAGTTGCGGACCCTGCCCTTCAACCCGCCCCTGCACGGCACCAACCGCGCCGCCCTGGAACTGGCGCGGGCCCTCGTCGACCTGGCGCCCCCCGGCATCACGGCCGCCAAGCTCGTCAACGGCGGCTCGGAGGCCGTGGAGGCCGCGATGCGCCTGGCCAGGCTCCACCACCGCGCCCGCGGCAACCCCGGCAAGGTGAAGGTCCTCAGCTACTACCACGGCTACCACGGGGCCACCTTCGGTTCCCTGTCCCTGACCGGACGGCCCGACGTCACCCGTTTCGGCCCCGGGCTCCCGGGCGTCGTGCACGTGTGGCCGCCGGACTGCCTGGAGTCCTTCTGGGACGTCCCGCCGGAGAAGTCGGGCGCCCTCGCCGCGTCCATGATCGAGCGGACCATCGAGGCCGAGGGGCCCGACTCGGTGGCGGCGATCGTCATGGAACCCGTCATCCACCTGCGCGGCATGGCCATCGCGCCGGCCGACTACCTCGCCCGGGTCCGCGAGGTCTGCGACCGCCACGACGTCCTGCTGGTCTTCGACGAGATCGTCACCGGATTCGGCCGCACCGGAGCGCCCTTCGCCGCCCAGACCTTCGGGGTGACCCCCGACATCCTCTGCGTCGGCAAGGGCATCTCCGGCGGGTACGCCCCCCTGGCAGCCGTCCTGATGGCCGGGCACGTCGCCGAGGCGCTCGGCGAGACCGGCGGGCCGGTGTCCTTCGCCCCCTCGCACACCTACGCCGCCAACCCGCTGGCCGCCGCCGCCGGACTCGCCGCCGTCACGCTGTTCCGCGAGGGCGGCTACCAGGAGCGGATCGCCGAGCTGGCCGCGTACACCGAGCCCCGGCTCCGCGCCCTCGCCGAGGCCCACGGAGCCACCCTGCGCGCCGTCGGCCTCCTCTACGGAGTCAAGCTCACCGCCGCCGCCGAGGACGCCGAGCGCCTCGGCGAACGGGTGGCCTCGGCCTGCCTGCGCCGCGGCCTGATCATCCGGGGCCAGGACGACTGGGTGGTCCTCGCCCCCGCGTTCGTCACCACCCCGGCGGAGGTCGACGAGATCCTGGGGATCCTGGGCGAGGCACTCGACGAGGTCCGCGGAGCCGGCCGGTGAACGACCTCCACGCGACGTTCGCCGCCCCCGCCCGCGAAGCACTGCCCCGCCTCACGCCCGCCGAACGCCGGGTCGTCGAGCACGAGTTACGAGAGATGGAGCGTCAGTCCCGCGACGGCGGCAGGCTCCTGGACGGCCTGCGCGAGGTCGCCGCACGGGTGCCCCAACGCCTCTACGCGGACAGCGCCGAGGTCCTCCTGCGAATGCACGAGATCGCGGGCTCCGGCAACCTCCAGAGCAACCTGTCCTCACTGGCCCTGGTCCGCGCCTGCTTCGCCCACGGCTTCGTCGACAGCGGGGACGGCGGCACGGAAGGCACCGGCGCCGGTCCGGCCGAACTCGTCGTCGGCCGCGGCCACATCGCCCCGGCCTTCTACGCCGAACACTACGTACGCGGAACCCTGCCCTTCGCCCCCCTGACCACCCTCCACCAGGGCGGCCTCACCGGCGTCGTCCACCGCGACCTGGGCTTCCGCGCCACCATGCGCTACAGCCTCGGCGTCGGTGTCGCGCAGGCGGTCAGCCTCGCCTGGGAGCTCGCGCGCGGCGGCTCCGACCGCAAGGTCGTCTGCCTCGCCGGGGACGGCGAACTCCACGAGGGGGCCGCCTTCGAGGCACTGCGCTTCGCGCACGACGCGGGACTGACGAACCTGCTCCTCGTCGTCGACGCCAACGGCAAGGGCATCGAACCACTGGCCAGGCCGCTCAACACCGCCTACCTGTCCGCCTACCTGGGGACCCTCGTCGAGGTGGACGGCTGCGACGACGGGGCCGTGGAAGCGGCACTCGGCGAGCTCCTCGCCCGCCCCGGACCGGCCGCACTCGTGTGCCGCACCCGCAAGGGGGACCACAGCTTCAAACCGGCGGACGCGGTCGCGGCGCGGCCCGCCCCCGGCCGGCCCGTGTCCTTCGCCTCGACCGCAGGGCGGATGCTGGGCGCCCACCGCGAACGCACCGGGCGCGAACTGGCCGTCTTCACGCCCGACATGGCCGCCCGGTTCGGACTGGCCGGACACGTGCCGTACACCAACACCGGTCTCGCCGAGACCCTGACCGTCGGGATGACCCTCTCCCTGCCCGACCACCTCACCAAGGTCGTCGCCACCGACGCCATGTACTACATGGACTCGCTGAGCATGCTCACCGAGGCCACCACCAGCGTCCGCAACCTCCTCGTCCTGGCCGGACGCAGCTGGGGCGCGTGGGGCGGCGCGCACAACGCGACCAACCTCCTGGGACTGCTGCTGCACACCCGCGTCTACGAGCCGGTCACCGCCGCCGAGTTCCAGGCCTGCCTGGACCGGCTCGCCCGGGACCCGGCCACCACCCACGTCGTCAGCATGATCGACGCCGCGTTCGAGCCGCCGGCCCGGGACTGCTCGGCCGACATCGACGGCGGCGTCTGGCTCACCCCGCCCGGCGAGGGCCCCGACGCCGTCGACGCCACCGTCGTCACCTTCGGCTACGCGGGCGTCCTGGTGGAGGCCGCCAACCGGGACGTGGGCCTGCCCCACCTGCACTGCGCCGCGCTCGACCCCCGGCTCGACCCCGCCGGCCTCGACGTCCTCGCACGCTCGCGCCGCATCCTGAGCGTCGAGTACAACGGCGCGGGCAGCGGCTTCGGGGAACGCCTGCGCGCCCGGCACCTGCTGCCCGTCGAAGTGCACGCCGTCCGCCGGGACATCGCCACCCGCGTGCACCGGCACCAGCTGCCGCTGCACGGCATGAGCCCCGGACCGCTGCGCGAACGGCTCGCCGGGCTGCTGGAAAACCGGGAGGGGTCCGGCCATGCGCCTGCATACGCATGACTACCGGGCGCCGCGGACCGACGGCATCGTCGACGGCGCGATCCTCATGCACCGCGAGATGTCCCGCCTCCTCGCCCGGCGCGGCTCCGTCACCCTCCACGACCTGACCAGCGGCCCCGACTGCGTCGCCGGACTGGGCGAGGACGACGTGGTGTACGCCGGGTCGGGCCCGTACGCCTTCCTCTACCACCACTGGCGCGCGCTGCGGGGAGGCCGCTTCCGGATCGTCCGCGAGGCCCACACCGCCCTCTGGTCGGGCTACTGGGCCCAGGAGGAGCTGTGCGCCTCGCTGGTGCGGCCCGGTGACCTGGCCCTGTTCCCGACCGAGTACACGCGCCGGCTGTTCCGCGCGAACTTCCCGTCCGTGACCGACGCCGGCTCCGCCGTGGCCTACCCGATGCTGGACCGGCTGCCCCGACGGGAACCGCGCCCCCTCCCGCCCACCGGGGCACCCCTGCGCATCGGCTATCTGGGAGCGCTCTCGCTCGCCAAGAACTTCGACCAGGTCGTGTCGGTGTTCGCCCGGTGCCACCGCGCCTCGGACGGCGCCGTCACCCTGGTCTGCGCGGGCAAGCCGAACGACCCCCGCTGGGAGACCTCCGCCGTGCACGCCGCGCTGGGCCGGGCCGGGGTGCCCCCGGAGGCCGTGCGCATGGAGGGAGTCCGCCCCCAGGAGGAGCTCCCCGCCTTCTTCGAGGGGATCGACGTCCTGCTCTTCCCCAGCACCGCCTCACGGGAGACCCTCGGCAGGGTGGTCCTGGAGGCCCTGGCCCACGGGGTCCCCGTGCTGGCCGCCGACGTCGGCCCCGCCGTCGAACTGCTCCCCGCCCGCAACCTCGTCCCCACCACCCTCGACGTCCACGGCACCTTCGACATGGGCCGCGTCGGACCGCTCGGCCGGGTCGACGAGGACGTCCTGACCCGGAAACTGCTCACTCGCGACATCGCACCGGCTGCCCTGCTCCATGAGGCCCCGTACACCGACGCGGCCTTCCTGCGGGCCCTCGCCGGAGAACCGGCGCCGGCTCCGGACGGCCACGACCGCATCCTGCCCGGGGCCGTGCGCGTCGCACCCCGTACGGGCACCGCCCCGGACGCGGCGGCGGCCACCGCCCTCTTCCGGGACTTCTTCGAACGCCGGGACGGCGCCGTCCGCGCCGCCCTCGACGCCCTCGCCGAGCGCACCGGCCACGACGACCCGGCCCTGCGCCGCATCATCGCCGCACCCGAGCGCAACCTCGCCGACTACCGGGCCTTCCCGCGCCTGCTGGACGCGCTGGTCCTGCCCCCGCTGGCCTACACCCTCGCGCCCGCCCCGGCGGGCGCCGTCCCGACAGGAGTCACCCCATGACAACGGACCGCGCACCGGCCCCCACCGGACAGGTGGCGCTCGTCATCGGCGGCGGCCGCGGCATCGGCGCCGCCGTGGCCGAGGCCTTCGCCCGCCAGGGCGCCCGGGTGGTCGCCGCCGACACCGACCGGCTGCCGTCCTCGTTCAACCACTACCGCTCGACCGCCGTCACCGGTTACACCGAGGCCCGCGCGCTGGCCGACCGGCTCGCCGCGGAGGGCCTGGCCGTGACCGCCGCCGAGGTCGACGCGACCGACGAGGAGGCCGTGGACCGGCTCTACGCGGGGATCGCCGACGGGGAGGGCCGTCTCGACACGGTCGTCAACGCCTTCGGCGTCACCCACGTCAGCCCGGTCGAGACCATGGAACTCGCCGAGTTCCGGCACGTGGTGTCCGGCAACCTCGACGGGGTCTTCCTCTCCTCCCGGGCCGCCCTGCCCCTGCTGCGCGCCTCCGGCGGCGGCTCCATCATCAACTTCTCCTCGGTCTCGGGACGTTCGGGCTTCTCCAAAGTCGCGCACTACTGCGCGGCCAAGTTCGGGGTGATCGGCTTCACCGCCGCCCTCGCCCAGGAGGTCGCCAAGGAGAACATCCGCGTCAACGCCGTCTGCCCGGGCATCGTCCGGTCCAACATGTGGCGCTACCTCCTCTCGGAGTTCGTCCGCCCCGGCGAGAGCGAGGACGAGTGCTGGGAGCGCATGCGGGCGATGGTGCCGCAGCGGGAGTTCCAGACGCCCGAGGACATCGCGGGGCTGGTCCTGTACCTGGCGTCGGCGCCCCGCGTGACCGGCCAGGCCGTCAGCATCGACGGCGGGATGTCGGCCCCGTGACCGCCCCCGCCGCCGCGGTGACCACCCCCGCCCCCGACGGCGTCACCACGGCCCCGACCGCCGCGGTGACCGCTCCCGGCGCGACACCGCCCCGGGGGCGCGCCCTCGCCTTCGACGACACCGGCTGGACGTTCTCGGGCCCCGGCGCCCTGGCGGCCCGTGACCCGGCCACCCTGGAGATCCGCGCCGACCGGGGCGCCGACCTCTTCGCGATGCCGGGCTTCCACGAGGCCTCCGGCGTCCCCCTGCTGGGCCGGACGCTGACCGGCGACCACACCGTCCGCGCCCGGGTCGCCGTCCGGGGCGGGGCCTTCGGCGACGCGGGAGGCATCCTCGTCCACGGCGCCGACGGCTGGTTCAAGGTCTGTGTGGAGCGGACCAGGGCGGGCGGCTGGGCGGTGGTGACCGTCGTCTCCCGCCCGCTGTCGGACGAGGCGATGGGACCGGCCCTGGCCGGCCCGCGCGCCGAGCTGCTGGTGACCCGCGAGGGCGGGCGCCACGCGGTGTTCTGCCGCGAGGACCCGGACGGGCCCTGGCTCTTCGTACGCACCTTCCTCGGCCCCGCGGATCCCGACGTACGGCTCGCCCTGTTCGCGCAGGCGCCGTTCTCCGACTCCTGCACGGCGGTCTTCACCGGAGCCCGGTGGAGCCCCCGCGCCCTGGCGGACCGGCGGTGAACGCCGGCACCGCGGACGGGAGCGACCTGATCATGTTCTGGAACCTCTACGAGGCGGGCATCGAGCGCCTCGCGGGCCGCCACGAACGCTGGCTGGCCCAGTGCGAGCTGGTCGCCGCGCTGCGGCCGCGCGTCCTGCTCACCACGGAGGGCTGGGGCTGGCACCGGAACGACGGGGCGCTCTTCGAGGACGCCAAGGCCGCCTTCGGCATGGACGGCGAGCTGTTCCTCGCGAAGACCGGCTGCCACCAGGCCGTCTTCTGGCAGCGGGACATCGAGCGGCTGGGCACGGAACGGCCCGCACCCGAACTGACCCACTGGCACGGCCACGGCCTGGCGACCCTGGGCCTGCCGGGCTGGACGACACCCCTGCGGTTCCTGGTGGCCCACCTCGACCCGTTCAGCCCGACCGGGCGGCGGATCGAGTCGGACCACCTGCGCCGCCACGCCGACCCCGCCCTGGCGCCGCTGGTGGCGGGGATGGACGCCAACAGCCTGCCGCCCGGCGACCCCGAGCCGGACTGGAGCCGGGTGCCCCGCCACCGCAGGGCCGACCACCTCCTCGACGCGGCCGACCGGGCCGACCGCACGCCCGTGGCCCGGCTGCTGGGGAACCCGTCCGACCCCCTCCTCGTGGACGCGGGCGCCCATCTGGGCCTGCGTGCACCCACCTTCGGCACGGCGGGCCCCGGGCAGGAGGCGCAGCGCCGCATCGACCTGTTCCTGCTGTCCCCCTCCCTCGTCCCCGGCCTGCTCGCCTACGGGGCGCCCGACCCGTGGCCCGACCGGCGCGCCGGCCGCCCGCCCGCCTCCGACCACCGGCCCGTCACGATCCGGCTGCGCCGCCGGTGACCCGACCTCCCCGAAAGGCAGTGGATTCCCCGTGCGACCCACCGGACCGGCCGCAGACGGCCCCGACCCCACCGCGAGACGTCCGGGCGGCGGCCCCGCCCGCGGCCGCCCCGGCGCCCGCGTAACCGCCCCCGGCACCGCCCCGGGCCGGACCCCCCTCGACGCCGTGATCTTCGACCTCGACGGCACCCTGGTGGACTCCGTCCGCCCCGACTTCCTCGCCTGCGGCGCCCTGTTCGCCGAGTACGGGCAGCGGCTGCCCCGGGAGTTCTGGGCCCGGGAGGTCTGCGGCCGCCCCGAGGGCTATCCGGCCCTGTTCGCGCTGCTGCGCGGCGCGAGCGGGGCGGCGGCGCCGGACGACGCCGCGCTGCGGCGGCGGCTCGGGCAGCTGTGGGAGGTCCACATGACGCCCGAGCTGGTCCGTCTGCTCCCCGGCGTGCCGGGGGCGCTGGAGCGGGCCCGCGCCGCCGGGCTGCGCCTGGCCGTCGCCTCCTCCTCCGACGGAGACTGGGTGCGCCGGTGGCTGCGCCACTACGGCCTCGGCCGCCACTTCGACGCCGTCGTCACCGGCGACGACGTCACCCGGCGCAAACCGGATCCCGAGGCGTACCTGACGGCCGCGGCGGCCCTCGGGGCCGAACCGGGCCGCTGTCTGGCCGTGGAGGACTCCCTCACCGGCGTCGCGGCCGCACGGGCGGCCGGCATGACGGTCGTGGCGGTGCCCACCGCCCTGACCCGCGGCCTGGACCACGGGGCGGCCGACCGGATCCTGCCCGACCTGTCGGCCCTGCACTTCACCGGGCCGGCCACCTTTCCGCGCGACAAGACATTCTGAGGTGCCGTGATGATCGAGAACATTCAGGAAACCGTTTCCCTCCTGTCCCGGCGCGAGCGCGAGGTCCTCGTGCATCTGGCCGAAGGCGACACCTATTGCAAAATAGCCCGCCGCATGGGACTCAGCGTCCATACCGTCGACACCTATCTGCGCCGCATCCGTGGAAAGACGGGTGCCACCACGCGCGTTCAGATGGCATTCCTCGCGATGTGCGCGGCGCAGACGACCGCGCCCATCTCCTCGACGGTCCCGGAATCCCGTGACTTGGCCGCGTGAAGCGACCCCGGCAAAGTAATACCTGTCAGCGGGGAACGGATCAGGAAACACCGCGAACCGCACGACAACAGAACGACCCTCATCCGAATGGAAAAAGGAGCACACCATGAAGAAGATCGAGCTCGCCGCGAAGCCCGTCCAGACCCGCACCATCAAGATCCACCGCCAGGGCTGATCCACCCCGCGAAAACACCGATCGGGGGCCGGCGGCACACCACCGGCCCCCGATGGTCCGTACCGAGTCACGAGCGAGGGAGGTGCCGTTCATGACGTCCGCACAACCGGTGGTCGACCTCATGTGGGCGCACTGGAAGACGAAGACCCTGCTGAGCGCACTCGAAACGGGCGTGTTCGGCGAACTCGCCGCAGGCCCCCTCGAAACCGGTGAACTGGCGGCGCGCACCGGGGTCCACGAACGCGTCGCCCCCGACTTCTTCGACGCGCTCGTGGCCCTCGGACTCCTGGAACGCCACGGCGCGCACTACTCCAACTCCCCGGCCGCCGGCACCTACCTGGACCCGGCCAGGAGCGAGGCCTACCTCGGCGGCGGCTTCGTCGACCGGAGCACAGGCCTGGCCGACGACCTCACCCGGGTCCTGCGCTCGGGCGAGGCCCTGAACGGCGCCCACACCGGCCGGGACTACTACGAGGCGGTCTACCGGACCACCGGCTCCGTCCGCTCCTTCCAGCGCGACATGACGGCACTGAGCATCGACTCGGCACAGGCGATCGCCGAGGAGTTCCCCTGGCACGACTACGGCTCGCTCGCCGACATCGGCTGCGCCGAAGGGGCACTGTCCACCCGGGTCCTGCTCCGCCACCCCCACCTCACCGCCACCGGATTCGACCTGCCGCCCACCCGGGACGGCTTCCTCGCCTACACCGGGGCGCACGGACTGACGGAACGCCAGGTCTTCGCGGAGGGGGACTTCTTCCAGGACGACCTGCCCCGGGCCGACGTGATCGTGTTCGGCCACGTCCTGCACAACTGGGACCTGGAGACCAAGAAACTCCTGCTGCGCAAGGCGTACGAGGCCCTGCCCCCCGGCGGCGCCGTCCTCGTCTACGAGACCCTGATCGACGACGAGCGGCGCGACAACGCCATCGGCCTGATCCTCAGCCTCATCATGCACATGGAAGTACCGGAAGGGTTCGACTACACCGGCGCCGACTGCACCGCCTGGATGCGGGAATGCGGATTCCGCGACACCCGGGTCCGCCACCTCGCCGGCCCCGAATCGATGGTGGTCGGCATCAAGCCCGCACCGGGCGAGTGAGGGAGCGTACCGCCGGACCCGAGGGGGTTGCCGTGGAACTGGACGAGATCAAGGGCCGCATGGCGGGGGGAGAGCCCTACCTGGCCAACGACCCCGCCCTGCGCCCCTACCGCAAACGCTGCGAGAACCTCCTGGACCGGTTCAACGCCACCGCGCTCGCGGACCAGGGCGAGCGCGACCGGATCCTTCGGGAGCTGCTCGGAGCCGTGGCACCGGGGGTGCGGGTGGTGCCCCGGCTCCTGTGTGAATTCGGGTTCTTCATCGAGATCGGGGAACGCTCCCGGATCAACTTCGACGCGGTCCTCCTCGACTGCGCGCCGATCACCATCGGCGCCGACGTCCGCATGGGACCGCGCTGCCAGCTGTACACCGCCAACCATCCGCACTCCGCCGAACTGCGCCACGGCATGTGGGAAACCGCGAAACCGATCGCCATCGGCGACGGTGCCTGGCTCGGCGGGGGCGTCATCGTGCTGCCCGGCGTCACCATCGGCGCCAATACGGTCGTGGGCGCCGGCAGTGTCGTCGCCAAGGACCTGCCGGCCGGCGTCGTCGCCGTGGGGAACCCCGCGCGCGTCGTCCGGGAGGCGCTCTGAGGCACCGGGCGGGCCGCCCGGCGGGCGGCGGCCCCGGTGCGGGAAGGAGATGGGCCGTGCCCACACAAGGACGGACGCCGCCGCGCGAGTGGTGGCGCGACGCCGTCGTCTACCAGGTCTACCCGCGCAGTTTCGCCGACGGGAACGGCGACGGGACCGGAGACCTCGCGGGGCTGCGCGCCCGCCTGCCCCACCTGGCGGGGCTGGGCGTCGACGCCCTGTGGATCACCCCCTGGTACCGCTCGCCCCTCGCCGACGGCGGCTACGACGTCGCCGACCACCGTGACATCGACCCCGCCTTCGGGACCCTGGCCGAGGCGGAGCTGCTCATCGCCGAGGCCCGCGCCCTGGACGTCCGCATCGTCGTCGACCTCGTCCCCAACCACGTCTCCCGCGCACACCCGTGGTTCCGGTCCGCGCTCGCCGCCCCCGCCGGTGCCCCCGAGCGCGAACCGTTCCACTTCCGGCCCGGACGCGGGGAGCACGGCGAGCTGCCCCCCAACAACTGGCTCTCCGAGTTCGGGGGACCGGCCTGGACCAGGACCACCGACGCCGCGGGACGACCGGGGGAGTGGTACCTCCACCTGTTCACCCCGCAGCAGCCGGACCTCAACTGGAACCATCCCGCCGTCCGCGCCGAGTTCGAGTCGCTCCTGCGGTTCTGGTTCGACCGCGGGGTGGCCGGCATCCGGGTGGACTCCGCGAACCTGCTGGCCAAGGACCCGGAACTGCCCGATCTGGTCCGTCCGCCGGACGAGCGGCCGCACCCGTACGTCGACCGGGAGGAACTGCACGGCGTCTACCGGTCGTGGCGCCGCATCGCCCGCTCCTATCCGGACGAGCGCGTCCTCATCGGCGAGATCTGGACCGGCGAGGGCGAACGCCTGGCCCGCTACCTGCGCGACGACGAACTCCACTCGGCCTTCAACTTCGCCTTCCTCAAGTGCGCCTGGGAGGCCGCCGCGCTGCGGGAGACCGTCGACGCCTCGCTGGCCACGAGCGCACGGGCCGGGTCCCCCGCGAACTGGGTGCTGTGCAACCACGACGTCACCCGGACGGTCACCCGCTACGGCCGGGCCGACACCTCCTTCGACTTCGGGAAGGTCACCGCCGGCGTCCCCACGGACCTCGCCCTCGGCACCCGGCGCGCCCGCGCCGCGGCGCTCCTGACCCTGGCGCTCCCGGGCTCCGTCTACCTCTACCAGGGCGAGGAACTCGGGCTGCCGGAGGTGGAGGACCTGCCCCCGGCAGCCCGCCGCGATCCGGTCCACTTCCGCTCCGGCGGCGTCAACCCGGGCCGGGACGGCTGCCGCGTGCCCCTGCCGTGGTCCGGCCGGGAGCGGCCGTACGGATTCGGCGCCGGCGCCGGCGCGGACACCTGGCTCCCGCAGCCGGACCACTGGGCCGCCCTCACCGTGGCGGCCCAGGACGCGGACCCCGCCTCCCTGCTCAGCCTCTACCGCCGGGCCCTGCGCCTGCGCCGCTCCCTGGGCGCCTTCCGGGGCGAGGACTTCGCCTGGGTGCCGGCCGGGGAGGACGTGCTGGCCTTCCGCCGGGACGACGTCCTGTGCCTCGTGAACTTCTCCGACCGCCCGGTGGCCCTGCCGCGGGGCCACACCGTACTGCTGGCGAGTGATCCGGCGTCCGGGCACGAGCTCGCGCCGCACGCCGCCGCCTGGCTCGGCCGGCCCCCGGCCGGCGCCCCCGACTCATGAACGACAAGCAAAGGTGGGAATCTGGTGGTAAAAGGCTACGTCGCGCTCGTGGACGCGAGTCCCGCCTGCCGCTCGGGCGGCCTGGTCGCCGCGTTCAAGGAACACGGATACGACGCCGTCCACGTGCAGAGCGTCCCGGTGCGGCCGGAGTTCTACGCGTCGGTGGTGCCCACCGGCTTCGCGGCCGAAGTGGTGCACCACGGAGACCTCGACGCGACCCTCGCGGAACTCGCCCGCTACCGGCCGGTCGCGGTCATCCCCGACAGCGAGTTCGGCGTCGGCTTCGCCGACCTGCTCAGCGAACGGCTGGGCCTGGCGACCAACGGGACGGCGGGCAGCCACGCCCGGCGCGACAAGTACGCGATGGTCGAGAAGATCAAGGCGGCCGGCCTGCGCGGCGCCCGCCAGCTGCTGGTCACGAACGCCGCCGAACTGGAGGCGTGGCACCGGGAACTGGGCGGCCGGATCGTGGTGAAACCCCTCAGCAGCGCGGGCAGCGACGGCATCAACTACTGCGACACCCCCGAACAGGCGGTGCGCGCGTACGAGGGGCTCGTCGGCACGGACGACATCTTCTCGCTGCCCAACGACACGGTGGTCGCGCAGGAGTACCTCGCCGGGCCCGAGTACGCCCTGAACACGGTCAGCCGGGACGGCGAGCACCACGTCTGCGACATCTGGACCTCGACGCACATCACCGCGAACGGGGTCCTCGACCTCTGCGACGGGATGGTGCTGCTGCCGTACGAGGGCGAACGGCTCGACGAGATCGTCCGCTACGCCGAACAGGTCCTGGACGCCCTGGACATCCGCCACGGACCCGCCCACGTCCAGCTCAAGATGACACCGTCCGGCCCGTGCGTGATCGAGGTCGCGGCACGCATGGGCGGCGGCAGCACGGCGCACTACGCCCGGATGGCGACCGGCGAGTCCCAGCTGAACTGGACGGCGGACGCCTACGTCCGCCCGGAGCGCTTCCACGAGCGCCGTCGCGAGCGGTACCGGGTGGAGCAGTTCGTCGCCGGCGCGCCCATGATCTCTCCGGTGGAGGGAACCCTCCGGGGATACACGGGCCTCGACGAGCTGAAGAAGCTGGAGAGCTTCATGGGCGTGAGGGAATTCGTGCGTCCCGGGGAACAGATCGTCCCGACCGTCAACGACCTCACGTACCCGCTGCTCGTCGAACTGCGCCACGAGGTGATGGAAAGCGTGCTGCGCGACCTCGCCACCGTCCGCTATATCGACGGCCGGGATTTCTACGACATCGACTGACGCATTCCACGGCAAGCCGGCCGACAGGTCCCGGAATCCCGTGACTTGGCCGCCCATCGGCACACCGGCAGAATTGATTCCATCAAGGGCGAAGGGAAAAGGATCCCGGAGCCGGAACGAACAGAAGGAGCATTCCATGAAGAAGGTCGAACTCGCCGCCAAGCCCGTCCAGGCCCGCAGCATCAAGATCCACTACCAGCGCTGACCCGCCGATGATCCCGACCGGGGGCCGGAGCGACCGGCCCCCGCTCGGGTCGCCAAGGAGACCCCCATGCTGCTGCGCCGCGCGCACAACCTCGTCTGCTACTGGCGTGACGGGGCGTTCGTCATCCAGAACTACCTCGGCGGATCCGAGGTCTCGCTCGCGCCGATGGCCGCCGACCTCCTCGCCGCGTTCACCGACTGGACCACCGTCGACGAGGCCGTGACGATGTTCCCGGACCACGATCCCGACTCCTGCCGCGCGGCCCTCGCCGAGCTGCACGCCTACGGCTTCCTCGTCTCCGAGGACGAGCGCGAGCGCGACGACCGGCTGGCCGAGCACTGGGACACCTGGTCGCCGGAGGCCGGCGCGCTGCACTTCTCCAGCAAGGACGCCCCCTACACCGATTCCCCCGAGGTCAACGAGGACTTCCGGGCCGGGAAGCGCCCCGCGCTGTTCAAGAACTACCCCGCCGCGGACCGGATCCTGCTGCCCCGCGCCCCCCTCGACGTCGACGCCGGTTTCGTCCGCACCCTCTACGGGCGGCGCACCCACCGGGCCTTCCGGCAGGTGGACCTGCCGCTGCCGGTGCTGTCGGGACTCCTCGCGATGGTGTTCGGCCCCAGCGAGTTCCTCGACGGCCAGGACTTCGGCGCCCTCATGAAGCGCACCAGCGCCGCAGGCGGTTCGCGGCACGAACTGGAGGCGTACGTCGGCGTCTTCGCGGTCGAGGGCGTCACACCCGGGCTCTACCACTACAACGTCCTGGAGCACTCGCTGGAGCTCCTGGACCCCGCCTTCACCCGCGAGCGGGCCGCCCACCTGAGCTTCGACCAGGAGGCCGTCGGGGAAGCCCCGGTCACGGTATTCGTGACCGCGGTCGTCGAACGCATGAGCAGCAAGTACCGGGCGCCCCGCGCCTACCGGGTGATGCTGATGAACGCCGGCCACCTCGGCCAGACCTTCGCCCTCACCGCCACCGCGCTGGGCCTCGGTCCCTTCCAGACCGCGGCCTTCCGCGACAGCGAACTGGAAGACGCCCTCGGCGTGGACGGCATCGCCGAAACGGCCCTGTACGTCCTGGCCGCCGGGATCCCCGCGGGGGACCGGCAGGACGCCGAGCCCACCGCCGGTCTCGACGCCTTCCGGCGCGCGGCGCTGTATCCGGGGGACCGCCCCGCCTGACGGCCGCGGGACGTGGTGGTGACGCGCCCCGGTCCCCGGGAGCCCTCCAGGGCTCCCGGGGACCGGGGCGCACTGCGCTCCTAACGGTTTTGGCACGCCTTCTGGAAGGCGCGGTTGGCGGCCTGGGTCCAGCTGTTCCAGTAGGCGTCGCTGTGCTGCTGGCCGCTCTTGTCCGCCACGGGCGGGGTGGCGCAGCTCGTGGCGGCCGCTGCGATGCCCGCCTTGGCGCCGGCCGCGCTGCCCGCGGCCCGGTCACGCCGGGAGCCGGGCTGGGTCGGGCTCGTGGCCTTCGGTGACGTGGCCGCGGGGACCCGCTTGCAGTTCACGAAGACGAAGGGCTGGTCCTCGTTGACGGCGAGCACCGTGTAGTCGACGTTCTTCTGGAAGCGCTTCAGGAGGAAGTGCCCGGTCGCGTCCACGTTCAGGTCTTCGGTGCTCTCGCCGTCGTTGAGCTTGCGCGGTGGCGTGAACCCCTCACCGGAGATGGTGACGGCGGTCCCGTCCGCGTTGGGCGTGACCGTGCAGCTGGCGGCCGGCACCGCCGCGCCGGAGGCCGGCGCGAGGACGACGGCACTGCCGCACACGACCGAGGAGACGAGCAGGGAGGTGATCACGGCGCGTCGGGTGCGTCGGTACATGAGGGTGCTCCCATCGGGCATCGGATCGTCGGGCCCCGGAGGACGGCGCGGGAGTCGAGGGGGAGCGGGTGCGGCCGCATGCAAACGGGCAGGCGGCAGCCCCGGGGACGGCGGTGCGCCCTCTCCGTGCCTCGGGCTTCCCACCGACCGCCGCGCCCGGTGCGCGGCGACCGGGCCTATCCGGACGTGCCCGTCCCCTCCATGCTGCCCCGATCACCCCGGGGTGTCGACCGGAAGCCGACGCGGCCTACCGCCAGGCCGCCGAACCCGGCGGCAGCATCGCCCGGAACCGGGCCGACGGCTCCACCCCCAGCTCCGCCCGGACCAGCCGCCGGAACGCCCCGTACTGGCGGACCGCCTCCACCGCGTTGTGTTCGGCCAGGTGCACCGCCACCACCGCCCGGTGCGCGCTCTCCCGCAACGGCTCGATGCCCACGCAGGTGAGGGCCGCGTCCAGGGCCAGGGCGTGCCGGCCGGAGCGGATCAGCCGGGCGCTGAGCGCCTCCAGCGCGTGCAGCCGCAGCTGCCTCAGCCGCTCCCGTTCGAGGAGGGCCCATTCCTCGTCCCAGCCCGGCAGCAGGTCCCCCGCGAACAGCAGACCCAGCCCCGGGTCCTCTCCCGGATCCCCGTCGGCGTCCACGACGCGCAGCGCCGTCCGCCGGAAGGCGTGCACGTCGACGGTGACTTCCTCGTGGAGCGAGAGCATCTCGCCCCGGACGTCGACGACGTGCCGGCCCCCGCGGCGCAGCCGCCACAGCGTGGTCCGCAGACTGCCCTGCGCGTGCCCCTCACCGGAGTCCGGCCACAACGTCCCCGCGAGGACGCCCCGGCTGACGCTCCGGTGGAGCGCGAGGAAGGCCAACAGCCGTTGTCCCGGGGCCTCCACGGCGACCGCGCCGCCCGGGGCCTCGTAGCGGAAGGTGCCCAGCAGCCGCAGTACCGGCGCCGGGAGCGACGTGTCGTACGGCATCGATCCCCTCTCCCCCTGTGCCCTGCTCCCTTCCCTCCGGCCGGTCCGCCGAACGCACTCGTGCGGGTGGTTTGCGCAGGTCTCAGCGGCCGCGCACCGTGTCCAGGATCCACTGCTGGATCGTCGCCGTGAGTTCGGCGTCCCGGTTCCTCCAGCGCGCGATCTCGGCGGGATCGGTGTAGTAGTTCGAGGCGTGCTCCCAGGCGGACCAACCGCGTGCGCCCTTCGAGGAGTTCGCGGAGGCGTCCATGAGGACGAGGTTGTCCTTGCGGACCGCCAGCCGCTCGCGCTCCAGGGCCTTGAGCTTGGTGAACCCGTCCATCTGCGCCATGCGGTCCAGCGAGACGACGTGGTCCACGGCCAGTTTCCCCGACGGTGACCGCAGCGTCCCGACCCGGTCGGCCGTCCCCGACGCCGCGACCTCGGCCCGTTCGGGGGATCCTTCGAAGGCCGCCCGCATGCGTTTGACCGGGCTGACCCGTGCCTTCTCGGCGAGCGCCTCGGCCGCCAGTACGTCCTGCCGCGCCCGGGAGATGAGCCCCCGCTTCACCCAGGTCCTGCCGCTGCCGTCGCGTTCGACGATGTCGTCGAACCCCTTGAAGCTGTCGTCCAGCTCCTTGATCCGCTCGGTGTCGCGCGCCCCGGACGGCGTCTTGGGGCCGGCCCTCCGCTCGGCCAGCAACTCCTCCCGGGTCTGGTGCCGCGACCGGAGGTCTTCCCAGGCCTTGACCAGGGCCTTCTCCGCCTGGTCCTGCTCCTGCGTCGGCGGATGCCAGGCCCGCATGTCCGCGATGATCGACTCGAACTCGCTCGCACCACCCGCCTTCCGCGCGGCGGCCGACCGGTCGACGAACTCCAGCAGGGTGGCCTCGTCCATGCGGCGCGCCCTGCCGGCCGCGACGATCTCCTTCACCTCCGTGAACGCGGCCTCCAGCTCGACCCTGGCGGCGCCGGACAGCTTGGTCACGTCGCCCAGGAGGTCGATGAGCTGCTTCTCCCTGCGGAGCTTCGTGAACGTGTTCGCGCCCAGCCGGACGAGGTGGAAGAGGCCCCTCCTGAGCAGCCGGGGCTCGGGGACGCCGAGGAAGGCCATCGGGCTCGCATGGAGCTCGCCGACCACCTGGTCCAGGCCCCGCGCGGCCGCCGCCCGGGTCTTCAGGGCCTCCTTCACCGCCCGGTCGAGCCCCTCGGCCTCCTCGATCCTCGCGACGAGCGTCCGGTAACGGGCCGCCGCCGACTCCGCGTCCGACGCCGCCGCGAGCTCGCGCAGCGGGCCCTCCAAGGCGGAGAGCGCCTTCGCCGACGCCTTGAAGAGCACGACGGCCGAGACCCCCAGGTCGACCGCGGCCGCGGCCACGGCGACCCCGACCCACAGCAGCGAGGGCTCGTCCTCGATGAACGACAGCCGGTAGTCCGCCGACTGGACCCGGTACTCCTCCAGCGCCTGCCCGGCCTGGTAGGCGCTCAGGGTCGTGGTGCCGAGCAGCGCGACCGCCGCCACCCAGCCTCCGACCGGGACGAGGGCCGCGAGGACGAGGGCGAGGACCCCGAGGACCGCGGCCGTGAACACGTGGGACCGGCGGACCTCCTCGACGTGGTCGTCCACGATCCACCCGTACACGGTGGCGCCGTCCGCACCCAGACCCTCCTTCGTCGCCCGCACCAGGTCGGGCAGGCTGTAGACGCGCTCGGGATCCGCCGTGAACTCGCGCCGGGCCCCGGCCGTGTCCGCGAGCCGGGCGTCGACGACCCCGAGGAGGTGGTCCCGCGCGCCCGCCTCGTCGAGGCCGGACAGTTTCTCCAGGTCGGTGGCCCGGCCGAGTTTCGCCGGGTCGAGCAGGGGGTCGCCACCGCCCGCGGACAGCACCGCCCGCTCCGCCGAGTCCCGCAGCGAAAGGGCCTCCCGCTGGTACCCGCCCGCCCGCGCGGCGGCCCGGTTCCGTTCGAAGGAGGACTCCGGGTCGGCCCCGGCCCGGATGCTTCGTGCCGTCGACTCCGCCCGCGCGGCCCGCTCGTAGAGTCCGCGGGCGCCCGACGCCGCGATGCCGGAGACCAGGGAGGCCACGTATCCGGGCGCCCGCAGCCGGCCCCGCTCCACGTACAGCAGGTGGTCGTAGTGATCGAGGACGTCGAGGGCGGCCTCCACCGCACGGGTGCGGAACCGCAGCCGGTAGACGGCCATCGCGTCGAGGAAGGCCTGCTCGCCCTCGAACCCGTGCCGGGCCAGGGACTCGCCGAACCGGGCGGCGGCCTCCGTCGCCCTGCGCTCCAGACCCGGCTGGTAGGCGACGTAGGGCCCGCCCCGGACGGCATCCCGCCGCGTGCTGTCCCGCTCCCGCCACAGCCGGTAGAGGTCCTCGCAGCCGAACAGGGCGAAGGCCGCCTCCTCGGTGCGCCCCGCGTCCGCCTCGCGCAGCCGCTCCCGGTCCTCGAACCGGCCGATGCCCGCGTCGAGTTCGTCCCAGTCGTCCGTCGAACCGTTCACCCGGTCCAGATAGGCGGCGCGCTGCGCCGGGGTGAGGGCGGTCAGCCTGCGGGCGAGGCGCAGGGCCTTCTCGTAGTCCTCGGGGACCAGGGTCCGGTCGCCCGCGAAGAGGATCCGCCGGACGTCCTCGGGCAGCGCCTGGAGCTCACGCAGCAGGGCGTGTTCGTAGGTCACGTCCGCGCGGGCCCCGAGCCAGTGGGCGCGCAGCACGGCGTCCTCGGGGCCGCTGCCGAGCTTCGTTCCCGTGGGCAGGCCGCTGCGCTGCCAGAACCGGGCGTCCGCCTCCGCGTTGATCCGGTCCTGCTCCTCCTGGGGCAGCCGGTCCAGGGCGGCCTGGGTGGAGTCGTTGACGGTCAGCCAGATCTTGCCGTTCAGGACGTCGTCGGCACCCGCCGCCAGGCCGCCCGGCTTCTCCCAGTGCCACCAGGGCAGCCGCCGGTCGACCTCCCCCTCGTCCGTCGTCTGGTAGTACTGGCGGATGAACTGGCGCAGCAGCTCCGCCGGGTTCATCTCCCGCGTCACGATCAACTCGTACGGCCGCCCGCCGCCCCGCGCCCTCCTGGCCGGGGGCGCCGTCGCCGGGGGCAGCGGCTTGCGGTGGATCCTGCCCGCGCCCTCGCCCCGCGCCTGCTGGGCCACGTGGGCCAGCTCGTGGGCCAGCAGTCGCCGCCCCGCGTCCGAACCGGGCCGTGCCCCGTCCCCGAGGACGATGTGGCCGCCGACCGTGTAGGCCCGCGCACCCAGGGCGGCGGCCGACGCGGCGGCTCCCGGCCCGGTGTGCACCCGGACCCGGGACAGGTCCCAGCCCAGCCGGGGCTCCATCGCCGCCCGCGTCGCCGCGTCCAGGGGCGCCCCGGCGTCCCCCGTCGGGGAGGCCGCCGGGAGGGGGCGCGGCAGCGGGCGCACGGCCCCCGGCGCCAGGGACGCGTACCGCTCGGCGAACCGGTCGGCCTCCGCCTCCAGCCGTTCGTCGGGCTCCGGCGCCCGGGGATCCACCGCCCGCCGCACCGACCGCCGCTCGGGCCGGGCGGGCCCGGAGGGGACGGCGGGCACCTCGCGCGCGGCCACCGCTCACCCCGCCGGGGGGAACAGCGGGGAGAACACGGGCACCAGGGGTACGGGGTCGCCCTCCCCGGCGGGCAGGTACGCCAGCGGGGCGTACCGGTAGACCACGCCGTGCGGCTCGACGGCCGCCGGCCCGTCCTCGGCCTGCGGCCACAGCACGTCACAGGGGACCGTGCGGGCCGGAACCAGCCAGTGGTCGCCCCGCCGGAAGCGCCCCGCCGTCCGCTGCCCGTCCGGCCCCCGATCCGCGTCCGGGCCCGCCTCCGTCGGCCGCCGCGGGGCGTCGAAACGTACCTCCACGCCGTCCTCCAGGGCGATCCACGTGTCCAGGACCACGGGCAGGGCGTCCTCGCCCCGCGGCGGCCGGTGGTCCCAGCGCCGCAGGTACGGGTGCAGTTCCGGATCCCCGCCGACCTGCGGGGGCGGCTGCCCCCCGGGCGGGCCCGCGTTGGGGTCGGCGTCGAGGGTGAGGGTGCGGCCGGGCACGTCGACCGCGACGATCCGGTGGACGCGCTGCGGCGGGCCGCCCGGCACCTCGTCCGCGGCGTGCACCGCCGCGGCGTCGTCGACGAGCTCGACCAGGTCGCCGACGTCCACCCCCAGCCGGTGGTCGCGCCCCCAGCCCTCCACCGTCACCACCGGCCCCGCCACCGAGGTCACCGGCAGGGCCACCGAGGCGTTCTCACGGGACCAGACGAACGTGGCCACCGGCTCCGCGGCGCGGCCGGCGCCCCGCCCCCGGCGGGTCCGCACCACCGGCCGCGCCGGGTCCGCGCCGGGGAGCAGGCCCGCCCCCGAGGTGTGGACCTGCACCCGGTACAGCTGGTTCTCCGGCCCCCGGAACCGGGCCCGGGGCACGACGGCGCACGGGTCGGACGGCCCCGCCGGCTCGTACCGGGCCCGCGCCGCCAGCCGGCCGGCCGGCCGGTACAGCCCGTCCAGCCAGGACCGGAACCATGCGGGAGCCTCGGCGGCCCCCGGATCCGGATCCTCCGCCCCGAAGCCGTGCAGCACCACCTGCCAGACGACCCTGGCCCGCGCCGCGGTGTCCGGACCGGCGCCGCCCAGCGCGATCTCGCGGATCGCCGGGTCCTGGATCACGGTGACCTCCCGCTCCCAGGCCCGGAGGTAGACCAGCGCCGGACCCGCCGGGACGGGGGCCGTCTCGGGGTCGACGTGGCCGTCGGGCTGGGTCAGGTACGTGGTCGGGACGTCGTTCTCGACGAGCAGGCCGTCCACGTACAGCCGCCCGGCGCCGATCGCGAGGTCGCGGTCCGGGTCCTGCGGGATCCGGGCCACCGAGAACCCGGGCGCGCCCCGGGGCACGGCCGCCGGCCCGAGCACGTCGGCGACGACGGTGCGCAGGTAGTGCAGCAGCACGGCGGTCTGCTCGTTCGCGTCGGCGTCCAGGGTGACCCGCCCCTGTTGGTGGACGATCCGCGAGTAGTGCTTCGACGGGTCGAACGAGACGCGCGAGATGTCGACGGACAAGATGTGCCTCCTCGGGGACGGAACTCAGGTGACGAACAGGACGCCGCTCGACGTCCCGGCCGGCGTGTACTCCGCCAGCCGCCTGCGCAGCCCGTCCTCGCGTTGGGGCTGGAACAGGCCGTGGAACGCGCCGAGTTCGGAGCCGTCCTCGGCGCCGCGGCGGATCTCGGGCGGGCAGGCCGCGGAGAGCTGCGCGTAGCCGGGCGTCCCGTAGGCCGTGCTCGTGAACCGGGGGACGACGCGGGCCGGGTCCCCGGAGGCGGCCGGCTCGCAGTGGAAGGGCGCGGGCGTGCGGGAGCCCGGCGCGAGGTAGCTGAACCGGACGCAGCCCCGGTCGCGGACCGCGACGTGCGCCACGCCGTCCAGCAGGGAGTCCTCCACGACCCCGACCGCGTGGGTGCGCACCGTCCCGATGACCGTGGTCGCCCGCGCCGACAGTTCGGCGTACGCGCACCCGCCGTCCGGTCCGCCGAACGCGGGCAGCGCCGTCGACGTGGCGTCGAGGACCGAGTCGCGCAAGAAGACCCGGTTCGGCGCGGCGCACTCCCCGTCCGCCTCCACCAGGACGGCCCCCGTGACGCTGTCGCGGACCTCCACGCACGCCGGGGTGCGCACGAGCTCCAGGCTGGGCTCACCGGGATGCTCGCAGCCGCAGCCCCGGTCGAGCGACCAGCCCGGCACGAGCGTGCAGTGGCTGATCTCCACCCGGCCCACGGGCCCCTGGACGCGGACGCCGCGGCCGGTCACCAGCAGCCCGGCGAGCCGCAGCGAGGGCAGCGGTCCCTCCCCCCGGCCCGTCCCGGTGAACCGCAGCGCGTCCGGGCGGTCGGCGTGCCAGTCCAGCAGCCGCAGCACCGGCCGGCTGCCGGGCGCCGCCCGCACCGTGAGCCGGTCGCCCAGGTCCAGCCGGATCTCGGTCCGCTGCCGGAACGCCACCGACCCCACGAGCTCGATGACCGCCTCGCGGCGCGCCGGGTCGGCCCGCTTGTCCTCGTACCACCGGGCGACGGCCTCCGCGGGCCGCTCGAACTCCTCACCGGGCCCGACCCGGTAGCGGGCCGCCCCGGGCCCGCAGGGCGCCACGGGCAGCGGGTACTCGCCACCGCCCATGGGCGCCGAGAAGGCGTGGTGGTAGCTCACCCGCAGCCCCGCCTCGGGCGCCGAGCGCGGCGCGAAGGCGATCCGCCCGAGCACCGGGTCCACGGCGACCTCCCCCCGGCGCGGCGCCCGGCCCCCGGGCGACGGCTCCCAGTGCGACAGGTCCGCCGCGACGATCGCCGACAGCGGCACCGGCGTGCCGTCCCCGCTCCACACGCACAGGCTCTTGCCCGGCCCGTAGTACCGGGCCGTGTGCTCCTCGAACGCCCGCCGCCGGATGAAGGCGGGGACGTTCGTCTCGTCCGCGATGTGCGTCGGCGCCGGCTCGGTCACGGGAAGCGTCACCAGCGGGGTGTCGTTGCCGAGGACGCTGAAGGTGTAGTGGCCGCGGTCGCGGTCGACGCAGTACGCCGGTGACCGGGTCAGGGAGTGGGCGCCCAGGCGCCACACGAACAGCCCGACGCCCGCGACGCCCTCGTGCCCCGGACCGTGCGCCGACTCGACCCCGCGGACGTCCGCCGTGTGCGCGAGCCGGTCGAACGGCCCGTCCACCAGGTCGAGTTCACCGCCGCACCGCAGGTCCGCCAGGCGTCCGGAGCGCAGCCGCTCCCCGATGTCCGGCCCGTAGGACGCGTACCGGCGCACGGGCTGGTCGAAGGCGAGCAGCGTACGGAACTCCACCGCGCGCGCCGGCCAGTCGGCCACGTCGCGCGCCAGGTCCTCCAGCACGGCGAGGGTGCCCTTGCGCCGCCGGTTCGCCAGGGTGCGGGCGACGTCGCGACGGGGCGCCACCGCGGCCGCGAGCAGGGCCGCGGCCCCGTCCCCGCGGGCGAGCGCCGCCTCGTGTCCGGGCAGGGCCTCGTAGCCGACCAGCGCCCCGATGTAGGGCAGCACCCAGTCCTGGCAGGTCTCCACGAACCAGTCGGCGTACTGCCGGCGCACCGACTCCCGCACGAGGACGCGCTGTTCCTCCAGCACCTCCAGCAGCGCCCGCAGCGGCATCCCCTCCTCGGCGTCCCGGCGCCGGTAGAGGGCCGGCAGCAGCTCGTACAGGGTCCGCTCCGCACCGGTCGTCACGGCAGCCTCCGCAGGATCAGGGTCTGGGGCAGGTCGGGGGTCATCACGGCCAGCTGGGCCGGGCGCACGGACACGGAGACGACCAGGCGCCGCCCCGGCTCCAGGGCCGGCGAACGCAGGCCCGGGTTGAGGGCCACCAGCTCCTCCACCCGCAGGCCGTGGCGCACGGCGACCGACGTCAGGGTGTCGGCGGCCCCGGTCGGGTCGTCGCCGACCACGTGCACCCGGGGTTCGGCCCGGGCCGGCAGCGCGTCCACCGTCGCCGCCGCGCCCCGCAGACCGGAGACGAGGTCGACGAGGGCCAGCGGATCGGCCGCCGAGCCGATCCCGGCGAACACGTCCACGTCGAGGTGGCCGACCCCCGGCACGGCCTGCGCCGCGGCCAGGACGCGGCTGAGCCGGGCCGGTTCGGCCAGATCGCGCGCGGCGAAGCCGAGCACGCCGAGGACGGCGGCCCGCACCGCCGGTTCGACGGTCTCGAAGGAGTGGTCCGGCAGCACCTTCACACCCGCCGACAGGACCAGCAGCACCAGCTCCCGGACGTCGACCCGCACCGGGACGTGCGGATCCCCGAAGTCTTCGAGCGCGGCCGACAGTCCGGCCGTCAGCGGGTCCGAGGCGGTGACGGGCACGTCGCCGGCGGCGGCGACCGTGACGTGGACGATGTCGCGCCGGCCGTCGAACAGCCGGGCGGCCACCGCCCTGCCGATCCCGGCGCGGGCCCGCGCGAAGTCGGCGTAGTCCCGTACCGACAGCAGCCGGTCCAGGGCCCGGGTGCGCAGCGGGATCACGGCGCGCAGGTCGCGCGGCCCGTCGGCGTCCGCGCCGCCCGTGGAGGCGAGCGGATTGGTCACGGTGCCCACCCCGAGCGGACGGCTCACGGCCTGGGTGATCCGGCCGGGGGGCAGGTTGCCGTCCGGTCCCGCGCCGACCCGGTAGACGGCGGTGACGTTCTCCACCCCGCTGCGCAGCCGGGCGCCGTGGACGCCGTCACCGAACGCCACCGTGGCGGTGCCGGCGCCCGGGTCCCGGTCGAGCGCGTAGGCCGGGTCGGTCGGCCCGAGGAGCGAGAGGTCCTCGGTCAGGGGGCGGCGGACGCCGTCCACCCGTACCGTCAGGGCCGGTTCGGCGCCGTCGGGCGTGGCGGCCGGCAGGTACGTCAGCGGCGCGGCGGCCGTCACCCCGCGCAGCGCGAACGACTGCCCGCCCCGGGAGGCGTCCCCGCTGCCGAGGACCTCCGACCGGGTCTCGCCCTGCGTGGCGGGCACCACGTTGCCGTACACGGTCACGGTGGACCGCCGGTAGGTGTAGGTGAGCGGCGCCGCCAGGAGGAGCTCGGTGCGCACGGTGTCCCCGCCGGCGGCGGGGTCGACGCTCTGACGGACGGAGGCCAGCATGACCGGCTCGCTGCCGGGGACACCGGTGGTCCCCGGGACGTCGGTCCGCTCGCCGGAGACGACCAGCCGGCGGCCGGGCAGCAGCCCGGGGCAGACCCCGGCGAGCTCGATCCGGGCACCCGCGACGTCCTCGGTGACCGGGTCGTCGGCCAGGACGAGGTCCTCGCCCGCCGCCCAGACGGTGATGTCCCCGTACGGAACGCCGCCCCCCGCGTCCGGCGCCCCGTGCCACGGGCCGTCCACGGTGAGCCGGGTGACGGGCACGAAGACCGGCGGCGCGGCCGCCGCGACGGGGAAGGGCAGCCGCAGCTGGGTGACGTCCAGGACCCGGACCACGTGGCTCTCGGGCGCCGGGCGGGCCTGCTCGGCGAGCACCAGGGAGCCCGGCAGCACCCCGTCGAAGTGGCCCTCCAGGTAGAGGTACTCGCTCCCGGCGGGCGCCTCAGCGCCCTGCGGGTCCAGGCGCGGATCCACCGGCCGGGCCTTGACGCGCGGCACCTGCACGCCCGCGTTCTCCCGGGGCGGGGCGATCCGCTGCGTGGCCCAGGCCCGGTGGACCGCGCCGGCCAGCCGGGGATCGGCCGCCGCGAGCAGCCCGGGTACCGAGTCGGAGCGCGGGTCCCACGCCTCGCACGGGTCGGTGTCCAGGTCCCGGCCCGCCGTCGGGGGCAGGGGCGGGGTGCGGCGCAGGGCCGGGAGCACCGCGGCGGTGGCGACGAGCGCCGTCGCCCGGTCGCAGTCCGGGGAACCGCAGCCGTCCCCGTACCGGGCTCCGTCGCCGTCCCGGTCGTCGCCGTCGTCCTCGCCGTCCCGGTCCCCGTTCCCGTTCCCGTTCCCGTTCCCGTCCGTGTCCGTGCGCCGTTCACCGGGCGTGCAGGGGCAGGCCAGCGCGTGCGCGAGCGCCCTCAGGTACTCGACCTCCGGCAGGCTGCGCCGGTGTTCGGCGGCCACGGCCGACAGCGCGGCCCGCAGGGCCCGTACCGCCTCGGCCACCTCCCCGGCGAGCCACCCGGCCAACGCCGCGTTCCCCCGGGCCCCGGTGAAGGCCACGCCCTCCGCGAGCAGCCGGGCGGCGTCCGCGACCCTCCCGTACGCGTGGCTCGCGGCGCCCCCGTCCGGGGCCAGCCGCTCCAGCGCCGCCGCGACCGATGCCCGCAGGACCGTCGCGGCCGGCACCCGGGGTCCGCTGCCGGCCACGGCCAGCAGTGCCTCCCGGGCCGCCTCCGCCGGGTCGGCGGGGGAGTCGGGGACGAGGTCGACGGCGGTGAGCGCGGCCGGGTGGTCGGCGGTCGCGCCCGCCACCACCCGGACGACCGGATCGTGGGCCGAACCGAACAGCAGCAGCAGCCGGTCACCGGGCCGCAGCCCCAGCGCGGACCCGGTGAAGGTGAGCCGCTCCAGCCCGCGCGCCGTACCGGCCCGGAGCCGGGGCGGAGCCGTCGTCCGCACAGGGAGGGTGTTCCAGGCGGCATCGGCCGTGAGCTCCTCGGCCGTCTCGAAGGTCTGCGGCAACCCCCCTGGCGCGGGCACGCTCTTGGCCTGCGACCCGGCCGGTACGACGGTCCGCGCGCCGGGGTCGAGGGTGTAGGCGAGGTATCCGCCGGCGCCGAGGGCGGGCCGCGGCCGGTGGCCGACCAGCCGCCCGAGCCGGACCAGGGACTCCGCCTCGACGGCCGTGGGCAGGTAGCCCTCCTGCGCGTGGCGCTCCCCGTAGAAGGTCAGCACGTCGGCGACGACGGCCCAGCAGTCGAGCAGGGCGACCGCCGGATCGTCGGTGGTGCGGGCGGTCAGCCGGTCGAGCTCCGGCCGGCTCGCCAGGCGTTGGAGCATCGCGGCCATGAACCGCCCGTGCGTGCCGACGCGGTAGTCGATCGAGGAGCGTCCCGGCGGGTTGTACGTGGACGCCGGCGTCGGCGGACCCCCGCGGCAGCAGCCCCCGCCCCCGCCGTTCCCGCTCCTGGTGACGCCCCCGCTTCCCCCGCACCCGCATCCGCCGTGCCCGCTCATCGACCGCCCCCGATCCGCAGTTCCAGTACGCCGTTCCCGGGCCGGGCCGGATCGCCGTCGAGGCGCGCGATCTCGTCCGGTCCCATGGGCAGGACACCCTCGCGCAGCGCGTCGGGCGAGGGCTCGAAGAGCCGCTCCAGGGCGGTGACCGAGACCGACAGGACGCCGGGCACGGCCGCCGCCACCGCGACGATCCGGCTCACCCGCACGGGGGTTCCGAACGTGAGCGCGTCGGGGTGGAAGAAGGCGGGCGCGCCGTCGGCCGTGCGGCCGTGGCCCAGCACCCGGGCCAGGGCCGCGCGCACGTGTCCCGCCACCGCCGACGGCTCGGCCTCCACGCACAGCGCCAGCCGCAGCGGCACCTGCCGGGCCGGCCCCACCCGCACCTCGTGCCCGATCCTGCGCACCCGGTGCAGCCGCTCCCGCACCCCGTCGAGCAGCTCCTCCGGGGCGACGTCCGTCCCCAGCGCGTCCACCGCCACCTGGGCCTCGTACCAGGAGCCGGTCCAGCGCAGCCGGGCACCGGCCCCCTGCACGCCGGGCACCTCGCCCGCCAGTGCCGCGTAGTCGGCCTCGGTGACGGCCCGCAGCAGCCGGCGCAGCGCCTCACCGGGAGCCCGTCGGCGTACCTCGGCGAGCGGTTCGGGGTCGGCGCCGCCCGTGGCGGGCAGCGGGTTGCGCACCCGGACCGTCACCCCGGTGACCCCGCACAGCTCGACGGTGTCGATGGCCTCCGCCCCCACGTTGCCGGCCGTCCCGTTGCCGAGCCGGTAGCGCAGCGCGAGCACGGAGCCCGGGGCGGGGACCGCGCCGTGGCGGCCGTCGCCGAAGCGCAGCCCGAGGACGCCGTCGTCGTCGAGTTCGCCCACGAAGCAGCGGTCGGCGGGCCCGCAGTCGAGCAGGTCGCGCCGGGGCAGCCACGGTGGCCCCGCGGCGCTCGCGCCGCAGTCGTGGTCGTGGCCGTCGCTGTCGCCGTGGCCGTCGCCGTGGTCCGCGCGGACCTCCACCACGGGCAGGGCCGCGCGCGGATCGGGTGCCAGCGCCCGCGCGGCCGGCCCGTGGAAGACCGCAAGCTCCGGGTCGAGCGCCCCGCCCTCGGCCGCGCCCCAGCCCTGCCCGATCTCCCAGCCCTCGTCGGCGGCCCGCAGCACGTACCCGGCCCGTGCCCGGCGGGCGAGTTCCCGCAGCCGGGCGAGTTTGCGCTCCAGCAGCTCGTCGAAGCGGGCCACGAGGGTGCGCAGCGCCGCCACCGGTTCGGCGGCCAGGGGCAGCCGGCGCAGCGCGGCGGCGCCGAACACGGTCGTCAGCCAGGCGAGGGCCGCACCGTCGGGGCGGTGTCCCCCCTCGGCGGAGTGCAGCAGGTCCAGCAGCCGGTCCCGGGCGCGGCCCGGGATCCCGTCCAGCCGCCGGGCCTGGGCCCGCGCGACGTCCGCGGGCAGCGGGAAGGGCACGCTCCAGGTGACCGGAGCCGCGGCGCCGTCGCCCGGTACCCGCGGCTCGAACCGGTCTTCCGCCGGCGGGTAGGCGGGCAGCGCCACCGGGCCGTCCGTCCCGGCGCACCCGGACTCCGGCGGGCACGGACAGCCCTCGGCCCCCGGGGGCCGTGCGGGCCGGGTGACCCGCTCCGGCTCCGCACCGCACCAGGTGCGGCTCGCCCCGTGCTCGACGAGCACGGTGTTGCCCCGGGCCACGGCGACGTCCAGCGGGACGCACTCCGGACCGCCGACGGCACGCACCCGCAGCGGGAAGGACAGGGCGTCCGCCGCGTCCCACTCCACCTCCAGCAGGCGCTGCCCGTAGAGCCGGTCGACACCGCGCCGCACCGCGACGAGCCGCACCGCCTGCCGGTGCCCGCGGTCGGCGTCGGCGGGCAGTCCCGTGGCCGCGCCGAGGACCTCCTCGAAGACCACGACGTCCCCCGCGCGCAGCGACAGCCGGTGCTCGCCCTCGCCGTCCCGCAGCGCGGCCGAGGTCGTGCCGGCCGGCAGGGAGTACTCGTGTTCCCCCCAGCTCCACAGGCCGATCCGGCCGTGCGCCGGCCGGACGGTGACCGGCTCGGCGCGGACGGGCTCGAAGACCTGCCCGCCGGCCCGGAACCGGAAGGTCCCGGCCGGCAGGGTGGCCCGCGCGTCCGAGGACAGGCAGACGAACGCCCGCGCGGCGCAGCCGTCGTGCATCGGGTAGTCGACGAGCCGCACGTGACGGCGGACCGAGGTGCGCAGCCGGGCGGTGTCCAGGTAGGCCTCCGCGGCGACCGCGTCCTGCTCGTAGCTCAACTGGTCGCCCGCGTACGCGAGGAGCTCGACGAGGGCGACCGTCATGTCGGCGGCGTGCCGCTCGCCCCATTCGGGCAGCGTCAGGGCGAGCCGCTCCAGCAGCGCCCGGCGCAGTCCCGCGTAGTCCTTGGCGAGGTAGTCGATGACCGGCTCCGGGAACGCCCCGGGCGGGCACGGGTCGGGCCCGCAGTCCACCGTCGCCGGACAGTCCTGGCCGAAGGTGAACCCGGCGGACGCGAAGAACGGGTCGAAGCCCTCAGGGGGTTCGGTGCCCGGCCGCCCGGAGGCATCGGTCCGCACCACGCACAGGCGGTACGCGGACACGTCGCCCGGCCGGTCAACCCGCAACAGCACCCGGCCGGGCGGCTCCCCCTCCGCGTCGTCGCCGCGACCGGGGTCCGTCTCGACGGACACCACCCGCAGGTCCCGGGCGACGACCCCGCCGTCGATCCGGAAGTTGGCCGGCACCAGCTCCGCGGGCACCGGACCGAAGAGGGTGACGGCGAGCCGCGTACGGCCCCCGTCCACCGTCACGGACTCGATCCCGGCCAGACCGGCGGCCCGCGCGTCGCGCTCCCGGACGCCGAGGGCGTGCTCCCCGCTCACCTGATCACCCCGCTGTCGAAGGCCTCGGTCCGGACGGCGCCGGTCGCCAGGAGTACGTAGCCGATCTCGATCCGCAGGGCCGCGTCCTCGGCGGTCACGGAGAGGGACCGGACGGCGATGACGTCGCCGAGCCAGCGCTGCAGAGCCGTCTGCACGGTCACCTGGAGGGCCGCCGCCAGGTCGGGGCCGTTCGGCTCGAAGACGAGGTCGAGCAGGCCGCAGCCGAAGTCGGGCCGGACCACCCGCTCCCCGGGACGGGTGAAGAGCACCTGCTCGATCATGTCGCGCACGTGGTCCTCGGTGCCCGTGAGCCGGGTGCGGCCGGTGGCGGCGGTCCCGAAGGGGAAGTCGACGTCCACGGCGCTCACCCCGCCGTCACGCGGAGCTGGCCGGCGACGACCAGCGGGGTCGTCGGGGGCGGCCCGGCGCACACGCCCGAGCCGGGTACCGGACCGGCCGGCGGGAGGGCCTGTACGAGGACGGGCCGGCCGCCGGCCAGCAGCCGTGAAGCCAGTCCCGTCCAGCGGACCGTCGTACAGGGCGGCGAACCGGACACCCCGGGACAGCCGGTGACCACCAGCTGGTCGGCGGCGGTGGCCAGCGGCGCGCCGCCGGCCAGCACCCGGGTCTGCGCGGGGGTGTTCCGTACGGGGGCGAGGTGCCCGCAGGTGACCGCCGTCGCGGTCGTCACCACGGTTCCGGGCATCGCGCTCACCCCGGCAGCACGGTGAGCGCGCCGTTGCCGAGGTCGATCCCGGCCTGCGTCACCTTGATCGTCGGGCCGGCGGCGGAGGCACCGATCTCGATCCCGCCCTCGTGGAGCCGGATGTACGGTCCCGCCGGGCCCTTGAGCTGGAGCAGGATGCCGCCCGTGGGCCCCGCCAGGTCGGAGATCAGCAGGCAGCTCTGCGCGGGCGTCCCGATGACCACCTGCGGCACGCCGTCCGGCGCCGCCCGCGCGGCGGGCGGCATCTCCTGGGCTCCGCCGCGCCAGAATCCCGTCCACACGGCCCGGTCGGGGTCGCCGTCCACGAACTGGACCCAGACACCGGAGCCGACCAGCGGGACGACGTACATCCCGCTCGCGGGCCCGGCCAGCGGGGTCGCCGGGTCCGCCCAGATGCAGGGGTCGTCGCCGAGCACGTCGGTGACCCGGACCAGGAGCCGCCCGGAGCGCAGCTGGTCGATGTTGGAGGCCACCACCCCCTGGTAGAGGCCGTGGTACTTCTTCGCGTCCTTCGTCACGGGATCACCGCCGGGGTCAGGGAGCCGAGGCCGTCGCGGGTGAGGGTGAAGCCCTGCTTGTACTCGCCGCGCCGGATGTCGTGGGTCACGCTGGAGACGTAGTACAGCCCGTCGTAGGCCGGTCCGGCGCCGCGCACGCCCACCAGCCGGCGGGCGCGCAGCACGTGCCCGTAGCGCAGCACGTCGAGCTTGCCCGTCCCGCGTACCGCGTCGGCCGCCGTCGAGGTACGGCTCAGCCCCAGCAGCAGCGCCTCGGCCGGCGACCGGTCGCCGACGTCGGGCAGCGGCTCCTGTTTGAGCGTCACCGCGGGCCGCGCCGCGAGCGGCGGGTGCAGCAGGCCGATGTCGGGAACCGGCAGGCCGACGCCCAGTTTGGTGACCGGTTCCGTCACGGTCACCGTGTACTGGGTGCGGGAGAGCCCGTCGTACGTGAACGACAGCGACTCGGCGGTGGCCGCGGCCCCCGCCCCGATGGTGAGGGCCGGCTGGACCGGCCCGGTGCGGACCTCGGGACCCCAGTAGGCCACGCTGGTGCCCGGGACCGGACCGGGCTCCAGGAAGAAGACGTACCCGACCTCCGAGGCCATGGCCTTCAGGTACTCCAGATCGGTGGACGCCTGGACGGGGATGTGCACCACCGGGTTCGGCACGTCGGTGAGCACGGGCGGGACCGCCACCGGGGCGATCCCGTAGACGGCGTACTTGGCGCAGATCGCCGCGACGCGGGCCTGGTGCGGCAGCCCGGGGAAGCACGCCCGCTCGTGCCGGAGGTCCATCAGGACCGTCAGGTCCTCGCCGGTGACGGTCAGCACCGAGGCGCCCGGTTCGGCGCTCGGCGACAGTTCCTGCTGGGTGACGACCCCGTCCGCGAGAACGGTCGGGGTGCCGGCGACGACGCACACCAGGACCACCCGGACGCCGGGGTCGAAGAAGCCCGCGGGCAGCAGCGCCCGCTGGATGACGGAACGCGCGCTCACCGCGAAGGCCAGCTGGAAGCCGCTCGTCTGCCCCGACGCGGTGGTGACCCGGACCGACTGCAGGGCGTCGGCGAGCGGGGCGGGCACCGGGACGGCGAGCACCGGCCCCATCAGGAGCATCAGCCGCAGGGCGCTAGCCACCGAGCCCCCCGCCCGCGTCGAGCACGCCCGCGCCCTGCGGCATCCCCGCGGGCAGGGTGATCCGCAGCCGCCGTCCCGGGACCACGGTCAGCGACTCGGGGGCCAGGACCCGGTGCGCGTCGGCGATCCGCCAGGCCTGCTCCGGGTCGCCGAGCTCCCGGGCGGCGACGAGGTCCAGGCGCTCGCCCGCCACGACGACGTGCGTCCCCACGGTGATCAGGGTGTCCGGGTCCGGGGGGAAGCGGCGCCGGACGTAGGTGACGGTCCGGCCGTCCGGGAGGGTGAGCGAGGCGGTCGGGACGTTCTGGTAGCGGCTCGTGGCGGAGAACACGCGTACTCCTTCACAGACTCGTCAGGCCGAGATCGGACGGGGTGCGGGGGACGAGCCCGGCGAAACGCTCGCGGGCCTGCTGGTGCTGGAGGTAGAGCAGACCGCCCTTGTGGCGGAAGCCGAGGTCGTCGACGGTCAGTACCCGAGCGCCGACCGTGACTTTGGCCCGGATCGGGTTCAGGTCCGGGTCGAAGGCCTCCTCGGCCACCGTGAACTCAGTGATCCGCACGGGCAGGACCCTGCTGCGCCCGAGCACGAGCACCGTCAGCGGAGCCTCGACGGGCGCGACCTCGATCATCCCGAGGGCGGCCATCCGGTCCTCGCCGAGGAGCTGCGCCACGCTGGGGTGGAGGGCGCTCTCCAGGGCGGCCAGAACCGGGAACAGACCGCCGTGGGCCTCCACCGGATGGGTGTCGGGGGCGTCGAGCTGCTCGGTGGCGTCGAACTCCGCGTCGAACCTGTACGTCTCGTGCGGCGGGCCCTTGAGCCGCTGGGCCTCCAGCCGGTCCCCGGGCTCGGGTCCGATGCCCTGCGGCTGTACGGTGCGGGTCAGCGAATCCGGATTGAACTGGAACGCCACCGTCCGTACGGGGCGGCCCGTGTCCGGATCGAGCAGCACGAATCCGCCGCGGACCACGCGGGGCACTCCGGGGTACCCCGTCATGACCGCCCCCGCCCAGCGCCGCCCGTGGCCGGGCCCGCGCCCGGAGTCGTGCCCGTGCCCGACGATTCCGTTCCCGTAGGCGAGCCCGTACGCGAGCCTGGCGCGAGGGCCGCGTGCACCGACCGGGCGACCGCCCGGCCCGCGTCCCGCGCCCCGCACGGGCCTCCGTGCGGCGCCGGGGCGACCACCACCGACCGGACCCCGGGCGGCATCCACGCCCCCGCCGTACCGGCCGCCGCGCACAGTGCGGCCAGCTCCTCGCGCAGCGCCGCCACGAACGCCTCCCCGTGCCCCGCGAACACCTCACCGCCGCCCGCCCACTGCACGACCAGCCGCTCGATGCGCACCTCCACCCTCATGACGACGCCCCCTCACGGTGTCCGGCAGCCGGATCCGGCCAGGCGAAGTCCCGCTCCCGCACGGGCTGCTGGAGCTTGTGGAACTCCTCCCGCGCCGCGCGCAGGACGAGCGGCATGGTGATCCGGCCCCCGTCCGCCGCGGCGAGGAACGCCGAGTTGAGCGCGATGGTGCGGGCCATGGCCCCGCTCACGTCGAGCCGCGCGAGCCGCTCGTAGTCCAGGCCGTCACGGCCCGGCGCGTGCTCCGGGAAGGCCCTGCGCCAGATCTCCCGGCGCTGCGCAACGTCCGGGAACGGGAACTCGACGACGAACCGGAGCCTGCGCACGAGCGCCGCGTCGAGCGCCGCCCGCATGTTGGTCGCCATGATCGTGAGCCCCCGGTGCGACTCCAGCCGCTGGAGCAGGTAGTCGACCTGGACGTTCGCGTACCGGTCGTGGGCGTCCTTCACCTCGCTGCGCGTGCCCAGCAGCGCCTCGGCCTCGTCCAGGAACAGCACCGCACCGCCCGCCTCGGCCGCGTCGAACAGCCGGCGCAGGTTCTTCTCCGTCTCGCCGATGTACTTGCTCATGACGGCCGACAGGTCCGTGCGGTACAGATCGAGGCCCAGCTCCGCGGCCAGCACCTCGGCCGCCATCGTCTTGCCGGTGCCGCTGGGGCCGGTGAACAGCGCGGTCACGCCGAGGCCGCGGGTGCGCCGCTCGCCGAAACCCCAGGTGTCGTACACCGTTTCCTGCCGTGCCACCTGGTCGGCGATCCGCCGCAGCTGCGCGCCGGCCCGTTCGGGCAGCACGATGTCGTCCCAGCCGGCCTCCGGGCGCAACCGCTGGGCCAGGCCGTCGAGGCGGGGCCGGCCGCGGTCCAGGCAGGCCCGCCAGGCCCGGTCGGCGCCGTTCGCCGCGGCCACCTCCGCGATCTCGGGCAGGTCCAGCGCGAACTGCCGCGCGAGGAGGTCGACGGGGACCGAGCGGGCCTCCGGACCGAGCACGTCCCGCCAGGCCGCGGCGCGCTCCCGCGGGGTGGGCGGGGCGACGTCCACGATCAGGGCGGCGCGCCCGAGGCCGGCGGCCGCGTCCCGGGAACTGAAGAACGCCGGGGCCCCGGTCCGCGAGAGGAAGCGCCCGACGGCCGACGGGTCGTACCCGCCGTACCCGTCGTGGGCGTCGTCGTCCGCGTCCAGGTACAGCGCCACGGGGGTCAGGGCGGCCTCCCGCTCCCACAGCCGTGCCAGCCGGTCGGTGTCCTCCGCCCGCCCGGGCAGCAGCGCGACCGGCAGCCGGTACGCCGTCAGCCCGCGTGAGGCGGCCGCGCCGGCGGCGACCAGCCGCTTGCTGCCCGGCTGCCCTCCGACGAGGTGCACGACCGGCGCCGGGGACAGCTCCCAGGCGTCCGCGCACCGGCCGGCGGCGGCCCGTTGGGAGGCGGGCAGCGCGGCGGGCGACTCGGACGGGAGCGGCGTGACCAGGACGCGCAGCCGTTCGTCGAGGTGGTCCAGGCCCTTGACGTGGTCGACGATCCGCTCGTCGGCGCGGACCGGGCTGGTCACCAGCGCGGAGCCGGCCACGTGGCCGATCTCGACGAGCCCCCAGTACCGCAGCGGGCCGTGCGCGGACAGCGCCTCCCACGAAGGACCGGGCAGGACCGCGAGCGCCAGCCCGAAGGTGGGGTAGGCCATCGCCCCCACCCCGTGCGCCGCCGCGAACAGCGCACCCGTCGAAGGGGACAACTCCTCGGCCAGGCACATCAGCAGCACGTCGCGCTCGAAGCGGCTCAGGCCGAGGCGGCGGGCGAGCGCGACCAGCGGCGGGGCCGGTACCACGGCCTCCGCCTCCGCGATCCGCGCCTCGGCGGCCACCAGCTCCCGGGCGCCCACCTCCCCGGCGGGGCGGGCCGGGAGGGCGGGCGCCGGGCGGCCGGCGTCCGTACGCCCCTCGTCGGTGCGCGGCGGCGCGGCGGCCCGCCGCCGCCACCGGGGCGGCCCGGGGCGCCGCCGCGGGGCCACCGGGCCGGGGGCCGTTTCGAGGGGCGTTCCCGCAGGCCGCAGGGGCGACGGGCCGGGCAGCGCCCGCTCCTGCGCGTGGCGGCGGAGCACCAGGCCCAGCCAGTCCAGGGAGGCGGTCAGGAAGCGCGCGTTGTCGCCGTCGGTCGCGTGCATCAGATCACCGTCAGCCGCTGGGAGGGGTCGTACGCGGGCGGGTTCGCGGCGCGGTCCAGGACGAGGAGGCTGTCGACGCCGTCCACCCGCAGCCGCACCGGGTACCCGCCCGGCCGGGCCCGGCGCAGCGCGAACCGGGCCGTGTGCCCGGAGAACGCGCCGGCCGCGTGGGCGTCGCCGCCCAGCAGCAGGAACACCCGCTGCCCGTCGGCGAACGGCGGATCGGCGTTCACGACCACCTCCGCGTCACCCGCCGCGTCCCGTACGACGGTGGCCGGCAGCGGGCTGGTGATCCGTGGTGCGAGGGCCATGTACCAGGGCCCGACGGGCAGTTCGGCGGGCGGCGTCCCGGCCCGCAGCGCCACCGCGCACACACCCGCGGGCAGCCCCGCGGGCAGGGTGAGGGCCAGCGTGCCGGACGGGCGCGGCGGCCCGCCGGGCCCGGGCGCCGGGACCGGGACGACGAGGGTGGCGTCGGAGCCCAGATGGGTGAGCCGGACGGCGCTCACCCCGCCCAGGTTCGCCCCGCGCAGCTCGACGCGGTCACCCGCACGGGCGGCGGGCTGCCCCCCGGGGCAGACCACGGCGTCGACCCTCGGCGTCGTCGCGCGGACGCCGGTGCCCGCCCGGGGACCGCGGCCGTCGCTGCCGCGGCTGAGGACCGGCACCGGCGTGCGTGCCGGACGCCGGGAATCGATGAGGACCGCCCGCACCTCGAAGGCCGTGGTCAGCCGGTACGGCGTCTGGAAGACGCTCCAGAGGGAGTAGATGTCCTTCTCCTCGAAGGCGTGCCAGGTGATGCGGACGCTGTCCACCTGCCGGGCGACGTCGCTGTACGGGGCGGTCTGCGCCAGCTCCGCGCGGGTCAGCAGGGGCCGGGTGTGCAGCGCCTGGAGGGCGCCGCCGAGCAGCCGGTGCGCCACGAGGTCGTTGCCGTCGGGCACGAAGGGGGTGAGGAGGTAGCGCAGGACCAGGGGCAGCGCGGGCTCCGCGTCCTCGCCGGGGAGCAGGTCCGGCGGCGGTGTGTTGCGCAGCTCCGCGGCCAAGCCGGTCTGGTAGAGGAACAGGTTGACCTGGGCTTCCTGGGCGGTCGGGTTCACCTGGTCCAGGGGCCGGGCCACGGCCGTGGCCCCCGGCAGGACGCCCTTGACGCCGTCGTCCACCAGGGCCCGCAGGGTTTCGGTGACCGCCTCGATGGCCCGCGCGTCACTCATCGGCCACCGCCCGAACGCCGCCGCAGGTAGTCCTCCAGAGGGACGGCCGGCTCACGCGGCGGCCTGCGGACGGAGGGGGCCGGCTCGGCGGCCGAGGACCGAGGCCCCGAGCGGACCTCCAGCCGGCCGATGGTGATGTGGACGGTGGTCTCCCCGGCCTCCGGCCCGGCCGCTGCCCCGTCCGGCTCCCGCCTCCGGCCGGCCCGCGCCTCCCCGTACCCGTGCCCGTATCCGGGTACGGGCACGGGTACGGAGCGCGGTCCGGCCGCGGCGCGGGGTTGCGCGGCCGGAGTCACGGTGCGGCCGGGCCGGCCCGCCACCGGAGTGCCGGCCGCGGCGGGCAGGTCCGGCCCGTCCGGGCGGGGCGCGGCCCCCTCGGAGGCGTCCGACGGGCGGCCGGGTCCGGCGGCGGATGCCCGTGGCGCGGCCTCCTCGCGCCCGGTGGGCACCCCGTGCCCGGGGCGGAGGGCGTCGCCCCGTACGCGTGCACCGGTCACGGGGGCGGCGGGAGCGTACGGGGCCGGGGCGCGGACGGGCTCCGGGGGGACGGCCGGCCCCGGGGCCGTACCGGCCGCCCGGGCGCACGCCGTCGTGGGCGCGTCCGACGGCGGGCGGGCTCCGGCCGCCTCCTCCTCGGAGTCCGCACCGGGCGGCGGCGGGTCGAGCAGCGGAGGCAGGTCGAGGAACGAGGGGATCCGGGGCCGGACCGCCGACGGATCGGGGAGCCCCAGGACGCGGTCGACGAAGTCGCTCATGCCCCGACCGCCTCCAGGTAGAACCGGCGCCGGGCCGCACTGAGCGCGAGGACCTCCTCCTCGCGCCACCCGTACGCACGGGCCAGGGTGTGGACGTCGCCCAGCAGACCCCGAGCGCAGGCGTCGACATCGGCCCACAGGTGCGCCGCGACGTCGAACGGGGCGGCCCAGCCGTGCCCGCAGAGGGCGCAGGTCAGGTCGAGCCGGATGTCCGCCCCCGGATCCACGCCGGGCAGCGCGGCGGCCACGGCGTCGAGCACCTCGTCGCCCAGCGCACCCACGGCCTCCCCGCCCACCGCTTCCCGGTCCACCGCCTCCCCGTCCACCGTGAGCACGCACCGGGCGACCAGACGCCGCCTTGCCCCGGCGCTCGCCGGGCCGGCCGCCTCCACCGCCAGCACGTCCCGGCTCGTCAGCGCCCGGAACCGGACGCGATGCCCGCGGACGGTGACCTCGCCGCCCACCGCCTCCCCGCGAGGGCGCAGGTCCGAGAGCGGCACGGCCACTTCGAGCTCCTCCCCACAGGCGGGACAGTCGGCCAGGGCCTGTACGTCGCCGCGGAAGCACGCGCCCCGCAGCCCCACCAGCAGCGCGTCGCGCGCGCCGAGCGGCAGGTCGCAGACCTCCTCGAAGGAGCGCCCGCCCGCAGCGGCGGCGAGCGCCACCGCGCGCGCCACCCGCCCCTGCCCCAGCCCCTCCTCCCAGCCGCGCAGGAGCCGTTCCTGAGTGAGTACGGCCACCCTCACACCGCCGGGTCGTCGAAGGAGACCTCGGCCGCGGGCGGCAGGGCGATGTCCCGCACCCACCCCTCGTTCTCCAGGCGGATGTGCTGGACGAGCACCGCGTTCGCGTTCGCGTCGAGGTCCGAGAAGGGCTGGTACTCCGACACCCAGCAGTTGAACACGTGGTAGGAGAGCACCTTCTGGCCGGTCTCGTCGTGGACGTCGATGACCAGGTCGCGCCGGAAGTCCTTGAGGGAGGTCTCCCGCCCGCCGGCCGCGTTGGCGTAACTCCAGGTCTTGTTCGCCCACTTCTCGAATTCGAGGGCGTTCACGGTGACCCCGCGTTCGAGGACGATCGGGTCGAACTCCACCCGGCCCGGCAGTTTGGAACTGTTGGTGGGGGCGCCGCCGTCGCGGTGCTTGACCACCTCCACGGTCCGCTTCATCCCGGACACCTTGTGGACTCCGATGAACGGCACGGTGCTGTCGCTGTAACGGACCCGGAAACGGAAGTTCTTGAGCGGGTCGACCCGCGCGGTGGTTGCCATCGTCTCGCTCCTCAGACCTGCAGCTGCCCGGCGAGCTGCTCGATGTGGATGATCACGAACTCGGCCGGTTTGAGCGGTGCGAAGCCGACGACGATGTTGACGATGCCCCGGTCGATGTCGTTCTGCGGGTTGTTCTCGCGGTCGCACTTGACGAGGTAGGCCTCCCGGGCCGTCGCGCCCTGCAGCGCCCCCTGCCGGAACAGGCCGTTCATGAACGCGCCCACGTTCAGCCGGATCGAGGCCCACAGCGGTTCGTCGTTCGGCTCGAAGACCACCCACTGGGTGCCGCGGTAGAGGCTCTCCTCCACGAACAGCGCGAACCGCCGCACCGGCAGGTACTTCCACTCGTCGGCCAGCCGGTCCGCGCCCCGCAGCGTCCGCGCGCCCCACACCAGCGGGCCGAGTACGGGGAAGGAGCGCAGGCAGTTCACCCCGAGCTGGTTGAGCCGGCCGTTCTCCAGGTCGGTCATGGCCAGCGCGGGCCCGGTCACTCCGGCGAGGGAGGCGTCGGTGCCGGCCGGGGCCTTCCACACGCCGCGCTGTACGTCGGTGCGGGCCATGACGCCGGCCACCGTGCCGCACGGCGGGACCGTCGTGGGGACTCCGCCCGCCGCCGGGTCGGGAATGACCAGAGGGGGGAAGTAGACGACGGCGTTCTTCGCCGCGTCGCCCGTCACCGGGGGAGCGGTCATCCCGTTGACGGCGGCCTCGATGCCCGTCCAGGAGGCGGGCGGATCGACGATCAGGATCGCGCGCCGGTCCGCGCACAGGGCCGCGGCGGGTGCCAGTGCGGCCTGCGGGGCCCCGGGCAGGCAGAGCAGGTTGAAGATGTCGGTCTTCAGGAGCTGGTACAGGCCCGTCTTCGCGGCCTGCCCGGTCGTGCCGCCCTGGTAGTCGGACAGGCCGGGCGCGGAGCCGTCCGCACCGCCCCCGGCCTTCGTGTGGCGGGCGGGCTTGGCCTCGTCGAAGGGGTCCTGGCTGGGGTCGGCCGGGGTGATCGCCTCGTGCGCGGCGGGGACCGCGTCGAGGACCGGGTTCGTGGCCGGCACGGTGAGGAGGGCGGACGAACTCAGGGCCTTGTCGAGGGAGTTGGCGTCGTCGGGATGGGAGCTGATGTTGAGGTGGCGCTCGACCGCGCCCGTCCCCCTGTCGAGGACCGTGAGGTTGTACAGGGTCCGGGGGGCGCCGGCCGCGGGCGTCTCGCTGGTGTCGTGGTCGACCCGCGCGTACAGGGAGTCCCCCCACAGGCCCTCGCCGCGCGCGACGAGCGTGACCGGGCGCGGACCCGCGAGGACGAGGGTGGAGGCCTTGGCGTTCTTCGTGTCGTCGCCGTCCCCGGTGTGGACCAGCCGGACGATCTCCGCCTCGCTCCCGCCGTTGGCGTAGTACTGGTAGACGGCGTACCCGAGCGGACTGCGCGGGACGACCCCGCCGAACAGCCGCTGGTAGTCGGCGAAGCTGGTGATGTGCACCGGCCGGTCGGTCGGGCCGCGCACGGCTGCCCCGGCGAAGGCGGTCACGGACGTCGGCACCCCGGTGATGGTGTGCACGGCGCTCTTGACCTCGTTGATGTACACACCCGGGAAGGTGGGGCTGACGGGCACGGCCGGTCCCCTCTCACTGTCGGCTGACCCGCAGTCTGCCGACCGTGCGTGACCGGACCGTCACCGGAGCGTCACGGCGCGTGAGATCGGGTGCGGGCGGTCGCGGAGTGGGGGGTGCGGGTGGCCGCGGAGTGGGGAAACGCCGCGGTCCCGGACCTCCGTGGGTCCGGGACCGCGGCGGACGCCGACGGCGCGGGTCAGCGCTTGAAGATGTCCTTCATCTTCTCCTTGGCCTGGCGGGCGTCGCCCTTCGCCTTCTCGGCGCGGCCCTCGGCCGTGAGGCGCTCGTTGCCCACCGCGCGACCCGCCGTCTCCTCGACCTTGCCCTTGGCCTGCTCGGCCTTCGCGCGGCCCTTCTCCTGGTTCGACACAGTTGATCACTCCCTGGGGGGACGGGAACACCGTACGTCCCGCGTCTGACCGGGATCGCGGCGCGCAAACGTCAGCCGGACCGGTCGTCAGGATGCCTTCGCGGACGGGCGGGCGGCGTGGGTGGGGGTGGGGGTGTCGGTCAGGGCGGCCGTGAGCGCGGCGTGGTCGGCGAGGGTCAGGTCCGCGTAGGCCAGCGCGAAGCGGGCGACGGCCCGGTCGAAGACGTCCCCGGTGCCCAGGTAGCCCGCGATCGCGATCCGGTCACCGGTCCGGGCGTGGGCGCGGGCCAGGGTCCGGCCGCACAGCGCCGCGTACTCCTGCAGCAGCACGGGGTCCATGGCGGCGACGTCGGCGGAACCCTTCATGTCGCGCAGCTGGCGCCAGTAGAAGTGCCGGCCCCCCGGACCGGTGGCCCAGCCGAGGAAGATGTCCGTCGCCGCCTGCATCAGCCGCTGCCCGGCCACCACCCGGTGGCCCGCGTGCCGTTGCGCGGACGCCCCGGCGTGGGGCTCCAGTACGGACGGACCGGCCTCCTTGATCTGGAGGAACAGCGGGTCTCCGGCGTCCCGGCCGGTGAGCAGCACCACGAAGCAGCGGGTTCCGACGCTGCCGACGCCCACCACCTTCCGTGCCACGTCCACCACCGCGAACCGGTCCAGCAGCAGGCGCCGCTCTTCCGGCAGGGACTCCCGGTAGTCGAGGAACACGTTCCGCACGGTCGTGGAGTCCAGATCGTCCACCGGTTCCAGGAAGGGGGGTTCGTAGCGGATCCGGGGCTGCCCGTCCACGACGTCCGTCAGCTTGTCCAGGGCCTGCAGACTGGTGCGGCGGCGGGCGCGTTCCAGTCCGGCCGCGATCCTTTCGCGGTGCCGGCGCCGCACCAGGGGCAGCGCCTGCGCGGTGTCCACCCGCTCGTACCAGACGGCGAGTTCCCCGAGCCCGGCGAGGCGGCGCATGTTCCGCCGGTAGGCGGCGGCGGACGCCTCGGCGGCGGTCAGCGCGGCCGCGTCGTCGTGGCCGTTCGCGCGGGCGGCCACGGCCACGCTCGCCGCCAGCCGTTTGACGTCCCACTCGAAGGGTCCGGGGAGCGTCTCGTCGAAGTCGTTCAGGTCGAAGAGCTGGGCGCGTTCGGGCGAGGCGTACAACCCGAAGTTCAGCAGGTGGGCGTCCCCGCACAGCTGCACCCGCAGGCCGCTGTCCGCCGTCGTCGCCAGGTCGGCGGCCATCACGGCCGCCGCGCCGCGCAGGAACGGGAAGGGGCCCGCCGCCATCCGGGCGTACCGCACGGGCAGCAGTTCCGGCAGCCGGCCGGCGCCCTGCGCCGCGAGCACGGCGACCGGGTCCGGCCGCTCGTCCGCCGTCGGGACCCGGTCGTGCGCCGAACGCGGCAGCCGCTTGCGCTGCGCGCGGCCGTGCCGGGTCCGGTCGTCGGGGGAAGCGGACAGCTCCATCCCCCACTCATATCACCGGGTCCGGCCCTCCGCCGATCGGGCGACCGTTCGGTGCGCCGTACGGATGTACGGGGCCCGGCGGCGCAGGGTCGAGGTCGGTGCCGCGCTCGGTGCGCGGCACGTCAGCCGTGGAGATGGGGAGGCGCAGATGCGCATGTTCAGGAGGATCGCGTGGGCGGGGCCGGCGGCGGCCGCCGCGGTCACCCTCTTCGCCGGGAACGCGCTGGCGACGTCGTCGCCGGCCGAGGGGCTCGTGGTCAGCACGTCCGGGCTCAAGGTCAGGGCCCACGCGAACACGCACTCCCACGTGGTCGGCGTGCTCGACCCCTGGCAGAAGGTCCGGCTCTCCTGCCAGGCCGAGGGCGCCTGGGTGGAGGGCAACGACATCTGGTACCGGCTGCACGGCAAGCCGGGCTGGGTATCGGCCCGCTACGTGCACAACTACACCCGCGTCCCCTGGTGCTGAGCCAGACCCGCCCCTGAATCCGCCGGGGCGGTCACGGGGCCGGGCCGCGCGGTGGTGACCGGCGGGTTCCGGCCAGGGCAGTGGCGCGTGGTGCGGGCGGGGCTGGTGCGGGGAGTCCCCTCGGCCGATACTGCGCCGGGCAGGGTGCCCGATCACTGAGGGGGACCGACCATGCCGATCCGCACGTTCCGTACCGGCCCGCGCACACCGCGCCGCGGGGGCCGCGTGGCCGTGACCGCGGCCGTACTGGCCGCGCTGGCGGGCGCCCTCGCGCCCGCCCCCGCCCAGGCGGCGCCGGCCTGCGGAGCCGCGCAGGCCCCGGCGCCCGTCGAGGTGGCCCGGATGCCCGACTGGGTCGAGTCGATCGCCGTGGACGGACACGGGCGGATGTTCGCCACCGCGTACTACACCGGCCGGGTCTACCGCATCGACGCCCCCGGCGGCACCCCCGTCGCGCTCACCGGTGACATCGGAGCCAACGGCGGGATCGTGGTCCGGGGCAACGGCCGGCTGCTCGTCGGGACGGGCAACGACCTCGCGCACTCCCTGACCGGCGGCCTCCTGCCGGTGTCGAAGCTGCTGCTGGTGGATCCGGATTCCGGCGCGGTGAGCACGTACGCCTCGGGCCTGGGCGGCATCGACGGCGTCGCCCTCGCGCCCGACGGCACCGTGTACACCACCACCCTGGGCGCCCGGACCATCGGCCGCGTCACCCCGGACGGGCGCGTCGACCCCGCCTGGGCCCGGGTGGGGCAGCCCAACGGGATCGCCGTGTCCCCGGACGGCTCCGAGGTCTACGTGGTCCAGACGACGGTCGCCCCCGGCCTGTACCGGATCCCCGTGGGCGACCCGGCGCACCCGCGACGGTGGCTCTCCACCGAGCCCTGGGACGCCCTGGCCCTGCCCGACGGGCTCACCCTCGACGGCCGCGGGCGCCCGCTGATCGCCACCCACGTGTCGGGACAGATCTGGCGGGCCGAGGGCGCGTCCCTGTGCGCCGTGGAGTCGGGCCTGCACCTGTCCACCCAGATCACCTACGGGCACGGCGACCGGGGCTTCTCGGCGGGCAGGCTCTACCGGGCGGGTGTGGACGGCCGGATCGACGAGGTGCCCGCGGGCGCCGACCCGTCCGGCCGCTAGGCCGACTGGTGGGCCGGGGGTGCGCGCCTGTGCGGTCACGAGGCGCGGCCGTAGCGGACGTTCCCGCTCCAGATCCGTTCCAGCCGTACGCGGGTCCCCGGTCTGGGGGCGTGCCAGATCTTGTCGTCGCCGGCGTAGATGCCGACGTGGCCCATGGTGGAGCCGTCGGGGAAGAACACCAGGTCCCCCGGCACCCGTTGGTCCCGGCTGATGTGATCGGTGTGTTCGTACTGCTGCTCCGCGGTGCGGGGCAGCGTCCGGCCCGCCTGCCGGAAGGAATAGAGCGTCAGGCCGGAGCAGTCGAAGCGCGCGGGCCCGGTCGCGCCGTGCGCGTACGGGGCGCCCTCCTTGGAGGCGGCCACGACCACGGCCCTGGCGCCGTAGGAGGGAACGGCGCCGGCCGGCGAGGCGGGGCCGGCGACGCCGGAGGCGGTCAGGAGCATGAGCAGCGCGAGGGCGCGGGGGAGGCGGGATCCTGGAATGCGGCGAACGGGCCGGTGCGACTTTCGGCAACTACGCGAGACGGTCCTGGATACGGACATCGGGATACCTCCGCGTTCGGATGCGGGCAACGGTCGGTCGGATACCTGCGACGGTCCTGCTTTCGGTGACATGGGTCCCTGGGTCCCTGGGGTCTGACGGCCGCCCAGTTTTCTCCGATGGCACACGCGTTTCACTTCCCGGGCACACTCCGGGTTGTATCGGTTCTGCAAAATATCCGCGAAGCAATGGAAAAATTCTCGCGCATTGGCGTGTTGCCGGTTTCGCCGCGCGCTCGCGGGCGCATGGGCACGGCCGTTCGTGATAACGGAGGACTCGTTGAGGGCACGAGGACGGCTGGTCCGTTCCGGCCTGGCGCGGACGGAATGCACAAACTCCCGCTTCTCGCAGTGGTGTTCGATCGAAACGCCTGCCGGAGCCGTCGGCGGCGCGGGTGCTCGAACTGACCGGCGCCGCCCCGCGGGCGGCCCTGTCCCCCCGCTCGGCGTTCCCGAAATCGCCTTCCCGCCTTGGAGTTCGTCCACTTCGCGACACCCCCGCCGAGGCGCCGTGCGCGGGGCGCGCGGCCGGCCGCCGCACGCACCGCGCCGGGCCCCGGGGCGGACGTCCCGGGCATCGGTGTCGGACTCACCCCGGGGCAGATCCGGATCGTGCTCGCGGTGGAGGCGGAGTGGGCGTGCGGTCAGCTCCAGCAGGGGCAGGGCGTCGGCCGGGGCGTGAACGCCCGGTCCGCGTCCGGCTCCCCGGCCACCCGGCCGGCGGGCGGGAGCAGGGTGAAGTCGGCCCCCGGGTCGACCTCGTCGAAGGAGGCGAACAGGTGCGTGCGCGGGAACCAGTCGCCGAACGGCTCCGGCGAGGCGCCTATGCCGATGAACTGGCTGCCGGTCGCCACCGCCGCCCGCACGTCCCACGGCCCGTCACCCACGCAGACCACCCGGTCGAAGGCGCCGCCGGCCCGCTCGACGGACTGGTGGACGGCCTCGCGGACCAGGTGCTCCCGGAAGGCGTGCTCATTCGCGGTCACCACCGGTCCGGTCACCTCCAGGGGAGCCAGCTTGGCCTCGGTGACCTCCCGCATCGCGCCGGTCGCGAAGGCCACCGCGTACCCGGGGTCCGCGTCCAGCGCCCGCAGGAACGCGGCGGCCCCGGGGGTCTGCTCGACGCCCTCCCGGGCCGTCGCGGCCGTGAAGTGCTCGTGGAGCAGGCCGGAGAACCGCTTGGTCTCGGCCTCGCCGGGAAGCCGGCCCGTGTTCCGGCGGAACACCTCGCGGAAGATCCACGAGTCCGTGTGGTGGGTGTAGCCGCCCCAGTTCGAGTCGATCTCCGTGAGCCCGCTCTCACGGAGTGCCGCGACGAACGCGGCCACGTGGGCCGGGACGCTGCGCAGCAGTGTGCCGTCGATGTCGAAGACGATCAGGGTGGTCATGTCCTGCTCCCTCGGTCGAACGTAGTGAAGATCCGAAAGAGTAGGGGAAGGGGCTGGACACGCCGTCCAGGGGGACTGGGCACGCCGCCCGTACGTGAGCCCGGTGAGCCCGGTGAGCCCGGTGAGCCCGGTGGGCCCGCTGCGACCGGGGAGGTCGGACGGGTCCGGGAGTCCAGCGGTGCGTATGGCCTGAAATACACTGTTCCGGTGACTGACACCCCCATGCCCCCCTGCCCCGAGTGCTCCGGTTCCTACGCCTACGAGATGGGCGCGCTCCTCGTCTGCCCCGAATGCGGTCACGAGTGGCCGGCCGCCTCCGACGACGGCGCCGCGGCGCCCGCCGAGCGGGTGATCAAGGACGCGGTCGGCAACGTACTGGCCGACGGCGACACCGTGACGGTCGTCAAGGGGCTCAAGGTCAAGGGCAGCCCGAGCGGGATCAAGGCGGGTACCAAGGTGCGCAACATCCGCCTCGTCGACGGCGTCGACGGCCACGACATCGACTGCAAGGTCGACGGGTTCGGCGCGATGCAGCTCAAGTCCAGCGTGGTCCGCAAGGTCTGACCGCCGCCCCGGCCCGCTCTTGCCCGCCCGGCCGGCCCCCGGCCGTCCGGCACGTGTGAAGGCCCCGCCACCGGGAACACGAGGGCCGAGACCGGCGAACGGCGGCGGCTCGCGCCGCCCTTCGCCGCCGACCGGAGGAGCGGGGTTCACGTGACCGAACATGTGTGGAGCTACAAGTCGACCGCGGGCCGCCCGGCGGACGCCGACCTGATCGGCTACAGGGTGGAGGCGACCGACGGAAGCGTGGGCAAGGTCGCCAAGCACTCCGACGACACAGGTGACGCCTACCTGGTCGTGGACACCGGGACGTGGATCTTCGGGAAGGAGGTCCTGCTGCCGGCGAGCACCGTCGTGAGCGTCGACACCGCCGAGCGCAAGGTCTTCGTCGACCGGACCCGGGGCCAGATCAAGAACGCCCCCACCTTCCACCGCGACACCCACCTGGCCGACCCCGCCTACCGCGAACGGCTGGGCACCTACTACGGCAACGGCGTCCACGGCACCGGCGGCCCCTTCGGCGGCCGCGTGCTCTGACCGGCGCACCGCCCGCGTAAGGCCCGGCCGCCCGCGCACGGCCCGTCCGGAGGTCAGTCGAGCGCCGGGTGGACCTCCGGGTGGGCGTTCCACCAGGCCTGGTGGAAGGCGTTGTTGCCGACGTCGGCCACGTAGGAGCGGGCCGCCGCCCGGTAGAGGAGTTCCGCCTGCCGGGCCGACAGCGCGGCCCGGTTCCAGGCGAGGCGGATCCGGCCGGTGACGGGGTCCCCGACGAGCGGGCGCATCACCGTCCCCGCGGCCGCCGGGGCCGTCGGCTGGCTCAGGGACACGGCCCGGCCCGCGGCGATCAGGTCGTAGTGCATCTTCCGGTCGGTGATCCGGTAGCGCAGCAGCGGGCTGAACCCGGCCTCGGCGCAGGCGGCCACCAGGGCCTCCGGGCCCCCGTCGTCGTCCTCCACCAGCGTCATCCACGGCTCGTCGGCCAGGTCCGTCAGGTCGATGTGGTCCAGGGCCGCCAGCGGGTGCTGCGCCGAGAGCCGGATGCAGAACGGCTCCTTCGCGATCAGGGTCCGGGCCAGGACCCCCTCGGGAAGCGGCACCTCGTGCTCGTTGACCTCCCCGTACACGATCGCGTCGTAGCGCCCGGCGCCCAGCATCCGGGCCAGGGCCGTCACCGAGTCCTCCAGGTCCACGGTGATCTCCCGCCCGGACATGGCCAGGTCGGTCCGGGCGAGGAGCCCGTCGAGCAGGACCAGCAGGATGCAGCCGAGCCGCAGCGGCGCGCCGGGGGCCAGCGCGCGCGCCTCCGCGCCGAGCGCGTCCATCTCGCTGAGCACCCGGCGCGCCCTGGTCAGCACGAACTGGCCGAGGGCGGTGGGCTCCACGCCGTTCCTGCCGCGTACGAACAGCTCTCCGCCGGTGACCGCCTCGATCCGGCGCAGCTGCGCCGAGAGCGCGGGCTGTGACACCCCGAGCCGCCGCGCCGCGGCGCCCAGGCTGCCCGCCTCGGCGATCCGGCAGACGGCTTGCAGATGTCTCAACTCCAGCTGCATCCCGGCAGGTTACGCAGGGGGCCGCCACGGCACCATAACCCGGACCTTATGCCGTCCGGGATGTCCCAATCTCGTCATGTCCACATCCATACTCGGCGGCGAACGAGCACTCACCCCCCACGAACGGAGTGGACGTTGCACCCCACCAGATGGACGGCGAGCGTGGCGGCGATGGCGCTGACCGCGAGCCTCGCCGGAGCCCTCAGCGGGACGGCCTCGGCCGCCCAGCGGGAACGGACCGGACCGGCCGACCGGGAAACACCCGCCGCGCGCGCGGTCGCCGCCGCCGACCGGGCCGTGGCCAGCGGCCTGGACACCCTGGTCAACTCCGCCCAGGAACGGTACGAACGGCGCCTGGTCACGCCCTGGCTGAAGGACCTCTACTCGGTCGCCTACGAGCGCAGCTACCGCGGACTGCCGGTCGTCGGCGGCGACGCCGTCGTCCTCGCGGACGGCGCGGGCAAGGTCCGCGCCCTGCAGTCCGCCTCCTCCGTCCGCATCGACGTCGCGACCGGCCCCGCGGTCGCGGCGAAGGACGCCGAGTCCACGGCCCGCGGCAGGCTCGTCACGGTCGACAGGACCGAGAACAGCCGCCTCGTGGTCCGCCTCAAGGACGACAAGCCGGTCCTGGCCTGGGAGACCGTCCTGACCGGCCGCACCCGGACCGCACCCAGCCGGCTCCACGTCTTCGTGGACGCCCGCACCGGATCCGTCGTCGACTCCTACGACGACGTGGTCGCCGGCACCGGCAACAGCAAGTGGAACGGCCCCGGCCCGGTGACCATCGACACCACCGGCTCGGGCGGCACGTACACCCTGCGCGACCCCAACCGCGCCGGCCTCAGCTGCGCGGACTACGGCTCGGGCAGCGTCTTCTCGAAGTCCTCCGACGCCTGGGGCACCGGCAACCCCACGTCCAGGGAAACCGGCTGCGTGGACCTGATGTTCGCCGCGCAGAAGCAGTGGGACATGCTGGGCCAGTGGCTGGGCCGCAACGGCGTCAGCGGCAACGGCCGCAGCTTCCCCGGCAAGGTGGGCCTCGGCGACCTCAACGCCTACTGGGACGGCAGCTCGGTCACCATCGGCCACAACAGTGCCAACGAGTGGATCGCCGGCGTGGACGTGGTCGCCCACGAGTACGGGCACGCCATCGACAGCAACACCCCCGGTGGCACCAGCGGTCAGGAAGCCGGGCTCGGAGAGGGCACCGGCGACATCTTCGGCGCGCTGACCGAGGCGTACGTCAACGAACCGTCCCCGTACGACACCCCCGACTACACCGTCGGCGAGGTCATCAACCTCCAGGGCCGGGGACCGATCCGCAACATGTACGACCCGCCGGCCGTCAACAACGACCCGGCCTGCTACAGCTCCGCGATACCGGGCACCGAGGTGCACGCGGCCGCCGGCCCGCTCAACCACTGGTTCTACCTGCTGGCCGAGGGCACCAACCCCGGCGGCGGCAAGCCCGCCAGCAGCACCTGCAACCAGAGCACCCTCACCGGCGTCGGAATCCAGAACGCCGGCAAGATCTTCTACGGCGGCATGCTGCTCAAGACCAGCGGCATGTCGTACAAGAAGTACCGTACGGCCACGCTCGGCTCGGCGAAGTCCCTCGACACCACCTGCACCCTGTTCACCAGGACCAAGGCCGCCTGGGACGCCATCAGCGTCCCCGCCCAGGCCGGTGACCCCACCTGCACCCCGAGCGGCCAGAACGGCGACTTCACCCTGACCCTGGACCCGTCCTCGGGCACCGTCCGGCAGGGCGCCTCCGTCACCACCCGGGTGAACACCGCCACCTCCACCGGCGGCGCCCAGCAGGTCACCCTCAGCGCGAGCGGTCTCCCGGCCGGGGTGAACGCCTCCTTCGACCCGGCGACCGTGCAGTCGGGCCAGTCCTCCGTGCTGACCCTGACCGCCACCGCCAACGCCGCGCCCGGCGCCTCCACCGTCGTCGTCAAGGGCCAGGGCACCGGCACCTCCCACACCGTCGACTACGTACTGAACGTCGGCGGCACCACCCCCGGCACCGACCCGCCGGACATCGACGTCGCCGCCGTACGGGCCCACCTGGCCCAGCTGGGCACCATCGCCTCCCAGAACGGCGGCAACCGGCGCGCCGGCAGCGGCGGCCACACCCAGTCCCTGGCCTACATCAAGGGGAAGCTGACGGCCGCGGGCTACACCGTCACCGAGCAGAACTGCACCTCCTGCACCTACCCCTCCGCCAACCTCATCGCCGACTGGCCCGGCGGCCCCGACGACCAGACCCTCGTGTTCGGCGCCCACCTCGACAGCGTCTCCGCCGGCCCCGGCATCAACGACAACGGCTCGGGCTCCGCGACCCTGCTGGAGAACGCCCTCGTCCTCGCCCAGAAGAACCCGGCGATGACCAAGCACGTCCGCTTCGCCTGGTGGACGGACGAGGAACAGGGCCTCAACGGCTCCAAGTTCTACGTCAACCAGCTCGGCAGCGCCCAACGCGCCGCCATCAAGGGCTACTACAACTTCGACATGGTCGGCTCGCCCAACGGCGGCTACTTCATCAACAACGTCAACTCCACCGCCGCCGCCCCGCTGAAGGCGTACTGGACCTCCCTGGGCCTGGCCCCCGAGGAGAACACCGAGGGCCAGGGCCGCAGCGACGACTACTCCTTCCAGCAGGCCGGCATCCCCACCTCCGGCTACGCGGCCGGTGCCAGCGCCCGCAAGACCGCCGCCCAGGCCACCAAGTGGGGCGGTACCGCGAACGCCGCCTACGACTCCTGCTACCACAGCGCCTGCGACACCACCGGCAACATCAGTGCCACCGTCCTCGACCGCAGCGCCGACGGCGTCGCGTACACCGTGTGGAAGCAGGCCGTCGGCGGCCAGACCCCCGCACAGGACTTCTCCCTCGCCACCAGCCCCGCGGCCGGCAGCGCGGCCCCCGGCGGCTCCGCCACCACCACCGTGGGCACCACCACCGTCAGCGGCGCGGCCCAGACCGTGGCCCTGACCGTCTCCGGTGCCCCGGCCGGCGTGAGCGCCACCCTCAGCCCGTCCTCGGTGCAGTCCGGCGACTCCTCCACCCTGTCCGTCCAGGTCGCCGCGAACACCACTCCCGGCACGTACACCCTGACCGTCACCGGATCAGGCACCGCCACCCACACCACCACCTACACGCTCACCGTCAGCGGCGGTGGCGGCACCTGCACCCCGGCCCAGGTCGTCACCAACGGCGGGTTCGAGAACGGCAGCAGCCCCTGGAACGCCACCACGGGCGTCATCACCGACCAGGCCGGCGAGGTCCCGCACTCCGGCGTCTCCATGGCGTGGCTCAACGGCTGGGGCTCCTCCCACACCGACAGCGCCGCCCAGTCCCTGACGATCCCGGCCGGCTGCTCCTCGTACCGGCTCTCGTTCTTCCTGCACATCGACACCGACGAGACCGAGAACGTGGTCTACGACCGCTTCACCGTGTCGGTCGGCGGCCAGACCCTGGAGACCCTCTCCAACGTCGACGCGAACACCGGCTACGCGGAGAAGTCGTACGACCTCTCCCGGTTCGCCGGGCAGACCGTCACCCTGCAGTTCCTCGGCACGGAGGACCAGTCGCTCCAGACCTCCTACGTCGTCGACGACGTCACCCTCCGGGTGGGCTGAACCCCGCCCGCACCCGACGGGCCCGCCCGGCCGCCCCCGCACGGGGGAAGGCCGGGCGGGCCCTGCCCGGGGCTGCCGTCCCGGGCCCGCGGTGGGACCCTGAAACGGGGGCCGGACCGAGCAAGGCGGGGCGGGCGGAGTCGCGATGGGAACGCAGACGCACGACGGCGGGGGCGCCACCGGCGCCGCGCCGCGCACGGCACCCCGCCGTACGGGGCGCCCCGCCCGGGCGCTCGAACGGCTGCGCACCGGCACCGACCCGACGGCCGCCGCCGCGCGCCGGGCCGTCCGCGTCACCCTGGCCGCCTGCACCGGCTTCTACGTGTTCCTCTACGCCCTGGACCGCCCGGTCGGCGCCACCTACGCCCTGTTCTCCGCGGTGTCCGTCGCCGCCCTCGCCCGGATACCGGGCACCGGCCGCCAGCGGGCCGCCGTGATGCTCAAGCTCCTGCCCGTCGCCTGCGTTCTGGTGACCCTGGGCACCTTCCTCGCCGTCCGCACCTGGACCGCCGTCGCGGGCACCCTGGTCATCGGCTTCTTCCTGGCCTTCGTCGCGGCCGCCGGACCCCGCCCCGCCGGAGCGTCCCCCGGACTGCAGCTGCTGTACATCCTGCCCTGCTTCCCCCCGTACGCCCCGGACACGCTCGGTGAACGGCTGACGGGCACCGTCGTCGGCCTGGCGCTGGCCGTACTCGCCGAGGCGTTCGTCCTCCCCGACGCCCGCGCACCCTCCTACGCGGCACGGGCCGCCGCCGCCGCCCGCAGCGCCGCCCGCTGCGCCGCCGCCCTGCGCGGGCCGCCCTACGCCCTGCCCGCGGACGTCGCCCGCCAGGCCACGGCCGCCGGCGAGGCCGTACGCCCGTCCCGGGTCCCGGAAGCCGAGCGCCCGGCCGGCCCCGGCCTGCGCGAGCGTGCGCTGGCGCACACCGGCCTCGCCGCACGCACCCTCCTGGCCCGGCTGCGCGCCCTGCCCGCCCCCGGCTCCGGCACCCCGCCCGACCCCCCGGGACTGGCCCTGCTGGGCTCGGTGGCGGCGGCCACCCGGGAGACGGCCGTCCTCCTCGCAGGGGATCCCGCACCCGCGGAGGCCGGGGCGGCGGCCCGCGCCCTGCACACGGCACGGGAACGGACCGCCGTCCTCCAGCCCGCCGCCCCCATCGACCGCAGGCGCCACGCCGCACTGGTGGAGATCGCGGACGCCGCCCTGGTCCTGGGCCGGGCGGCGGACATCGCCGTCCGGGGACGCGCGGCCGTACCCGACACCACCGAGGGCCGCTTCTGGTACGCCGGTGCGCACCCCCTGCGGCTCTGGTGGATCCGCCTCGCGGGACACGCCGAACCGGGGTCCGTCCACTTCCAGAACGCCGTACGCATCAGCCTCGCGCTCGCCGTGGCCCGCACCGTGGCCGGACTGGACACCCTGCCCCACGGCTTCTGGGCCATGCTCGCCGTGCTGTCCCTGACCCGCACCACGGCCGTCCAGACCCGGGCCACCGTGCGCCAGGCCCTCATCGGGACCTTCGTCGGCGCCCTCGCGGCGGGTGTCGTCCTCGCCCTCGCGGACGGCGCCACCCTGCCGTGCGCGATCCTGCTGCCGCCGCTGATGCTGGTCGCGTTCTGCGTGGGCCCCGTGCGAGGCGTGGGCTGGATGCAGGCGATGTTCACCCTGGTCGTCTCGGTCGTCTTCGCCCAGCTGTCCGCCGCCACCTGGCAGCTCGCCGAGGTCCGCTTCCTCGACGTGCTCATCGGCAGCGTCATCGGCATGCTGTGCGGACTCCTCGCCTGGCCGAAGGGCGCCCACGACGAACTCGGCCGCTGCGTGGCCAGGATGCTCAGGGGTGCCGCCGAGCAGGTCGCGGCCACCACGCGCGCCGTGACGGCGGGAGCGGGAACACCACCGGCCGTCCGCGACGACGCGGAGGTCCAGCACGCGCTGCTCCTCGCCGAGACGGCCTACGCCCAGTACCAGGGCGAGGCCCAGCATCCGGCCGGCCCCGGTCCCGACTGGCACAGCGCCCTCATGGCCGGCCACCACGTCCTCTGGGGAGCCCGCCGGGTCCTGGAGGCCGCCGGAGAGCCGGAGCCCGCTCCGGACCACTCGGCCGGCAGCCGCGTCAGGTCGTACGGGGCCTGGGTGGCGGACGGTTTCGCGATGGCCGCCGCCCGCTTCGACGTACCGAGGGGCGGCCGTCGCGGCGAGCCCCGCGCGGCGCGGGTGAAAGCCGACGAGGGCCCGCAGCCCGGCGGCCCGGAGCCCTCGGACGCCACCCGCGACGCCCCCCCGCTCTTCTTCACCGTCACGGCCTGGCTCGACTCGCTCACCGCCGACCTCGGCCGGATGGCCGCCGCCCACGCCGTCGAGGACCGGCCGGGGCGCCAGCCGTAACCGGACGGCCGCTTCGTCGGATTTGCGACACATCCCGGTACGGCCGCGCCACGCCCGCACGGGCCGGGATCCGCGGCCCGCCGCCGCGCCCACCGCCGCCGCCCCCGAAGAGCCCCAGGCCGCAGGCGCCGCCGCCGCGACGGACCGGCCGCCGCCCCCGCCCCGTCCGTGCGCCCGCGGGCCTGGCCGAAACCGGGCGGGACCCCGCGGAGGCGCCCTACCGGCCGCTCCGCGCGCGGCGGACGCTGTGTGTCCCACCCTCGTCCGGCACGCACCGATCGCCCTCGCGTGCCCCGGGCGCCGGCGCGACCGACGGAGGACCCGATGCCGCTGCACAGCTTCGACGAGTGGTCGCCCCTCAAAGAGGTGATCGTCGGATCGGCACTCAACTACATCTCCCACGAACGGGAGTTGTCCTTCGACCTGTTCTTCCACGACAACATCGCCGAGGACAACGCCCCCGCCACCCGCGCCGAGTGGTACTACCCGCGCCTCACCCCCGCCGGGCGGCCCGACCCCGGCGGCCGCGGCCGCGTCGCCATCAAGCAGCGCTACGTCGACGAGCTCGCCGAGGACGTCGAGGGCATCGCGGCGACCCTGGCCGCGCTCTCCGTCACCGTCCACCGTCCGATCCCCGTGGACCCCGCCACCGCCGAGGTCCGCACCCCCGCCTGGTCCGCCTCCGTGGTGCCCCCGCTCAACGTCCGCGACAACACGCTGATCGCCGGTGACGAGATCATCGAGACCCCGCCGATGATCCGCTCCCGCTACTTCGAGACGCAGTTCCTCACCCCCGTCTTCCAGCGGTACTTCGAGCAGGGCGCGCGCTGGACCGTCATGCCCCGCCCGCTGATGACCGACGCCTCCTTCGACCTGTCCTACGCCCGCGAGAGCACGCTCGGCGGCCCCACCGAACCCATCGCCGACCCGCGCCCGTCCCCGTACGACGTGGGCCTGGAGATGATGCTCGACGGCGCCCAGGTCCTGCGCCTGGGCCGGGACATGGTCGTCAACGTCTCCACCGCCAACCACGCCCTGGCCTGCGACTGGCTCGAACGCCACCTCGAAGGCCGCTTCCGGATACACCGCGTGCACCGCCTCAGCGACAGCCACATCGACAGCATGGTCCTGGCCCTGCGCCCCGGCACCCTGCTCGTGCGCTCCCGCGCGGTCGCCGAGAAGCTCCCCGAGGCCCTCCGCTCCTGGGACCTGATCGTCCCCCCGGCCCCGATGAGCGACGACTTCCCCCGGTACGACGATGACGACCTGGTCCTGACCAGCCCCTACATCGACCTCAACGTCCTGTCCGCCGGGCCCGACACCGTCCTCGTCAACGACGCCTGCCCGGAACTGATGCGCACCCTGGAGAAGCACCGCTTCACCGTCGTGCCCGTACGCCACCGCCACCGCAGGCTCTTCGGCGGCGGCTTCCACTGCTTCACCCTCGACACCGTCCGCGCCGCCGGCCCCGAGGACTACCTCGGCTGACGGGAGCCCCGCCCCGCACCCCACCGCACCCGACCAGGAGAGGGGACGGCGTGCCCGCCCTCGCACGGCTCACCGGTGTCGGCACCGCCGTGCCCGACACCACCTACACCCAGGAACACCTGCTGGACGCCTTCGCCATCACCGACCCGCGCGTACGGTCCCTCTTCCGCAACAGCGCCATCGACCGGCGCGGCCTGAGCCTGCCGCCCGCCCGCCCGGACGGCACCCGCGCGGTGGAGTCACAGGGCGAACTCCTGCGCAAACACCGGCTGCGGGGGCTCGCCCTCGGCCGCGCGGCGATCGAGGCCTGCCTGCGGGACACGGGCGCCACCCCGGCCGACGTGCGCCACCTGTGCTGCGTCACCTCCACCGGCTTCCTCACCCCGGGCTTCTCCGCGCTGCTCCTGCGGGACCTGGGCATCGACACCGCCTGCTCCCGCCTCGACGTCGTCGGCATGGGCTGCAACGCCGGACTCAACGCCCTCGGCTCCGTCGCCGGCTGGGCCCGTACGCACCCCGGCGAACTCGCGCTGATGGTGTGCGTGGAAGTCTGCTCGGCCGCCTACGTGTTCGACGGCACCCTGCGCTCCGCCGTCGTCAACAGCCTCTTCGGCGACGGAGCGGCGGCCGTCGCCGTGACCGCGCCCGCCGCCGGCCGCCCCGCCCCCCGGGGCCCCGCTCTCCTGCGCTTCTCCAGCCGCACGATCCCCGAGGCGGTCGACGCGATGCGCTACGACTGGGACGAGGACCACGGCAAGTTCAGCTTCGCCCTGGACCCCCTGGTGCCCTACGTGGTCGGCGCGCACGCCGAGGAGGCGCTCGCCCGGCTGCTGCGCCACTCCGGAGTCCTCCCGTCCCGCGTCGGGCACTGGATCGTGCACTCCGGCGGCAAGAAGGTCATCGACGCCGTACGCGTCAACCTCGGCCTCACCCGCCACGACGTCCGCCACACCACCGGGGTGCTGCGCGACCACGGGAACCTCTCCAGCGGCTCCTTCCTCTTCTCCTACCAGCGGCTGGCGGCCGAGGACCGGACCCGACCCGGGGACCACGGCGTCCTCATGACGATGGGGCCGGGGTCGACGATCGAAATGGCCCTGGCCCGCTGGTGACACGACGGAAGGAAGACCTGACCATGCGGACCGACGGCACGCCGCGCCGCACCGCGGACGGACTCGCCCTCACCCTCGACGTCGACGGCACCCGGCCCCTGCCGGAGCTGACCGCCGCCCTCGACACCGCCTGCGACCTGCTGGAGGCGGCCCGCCCCGAACGGCTCGTCCTGCTGCTGCGGCTGCTCCCCGCCCCCCACCACCCCCGCTCCTGGCCCGGTGAGGTCGACGTCCGGGACGTGGGCCGCTGGGAGAAGGCCGTACACCGCCTCGAACGCCAGGGCGCACTCGCCCTCGCCGTCGCCACCGGGCCCTGCGGCGGCCCGGCCCTCGACCTGCTGCTGGCCACCGACTTCCGCATCGCCGCCCCCGACCTGCGGCTGCTGCTCCCCGTCAACGACGGGCACTTCTGGCCCGGCCTGGCCGTCTACCGCCTGGCCCGGCAGCTCGGCGGCGCCCGCGCCCGGCAGATCGTGCTGTGGGGCGATGCCCTCGGCGCCGACCGGGCCCTCGAACTCGGCCTCGTCGACCAGATCTCGGCCGACCTCACCGAGGCCGCCCACACGGCCACCGTGCTCATGGGGCGCATCTCCGACCGGGAACTGGCCGTACGGCGCGCCCTGCTGCTCGAAGCCCCCTCCTCGGAGTACAGCGAAGCCGTCGGCGCCCACCTCGCCGCCTGCGACCGGGAACTGCGCCGACTCGCGGCCACGGCCGCCCGCACCGCCGACGGCGACCCGGACGGCCGATTCGACGGCCGATTCGACGGCCGCACCGACGGCCGACTCGAAGGCGACCCCGACGGGCCGTCCGACGCCCCGGGAGCCCGCCCGTGACCCCTCCCCGCCCCGCCCGACCGGCGGGCCGCGCCGCGCCGTCCGCCCCCGCGCCGTCCGCTCCCGCGCCGTCCGCCGCCCCCTCCGGGGACCTCGCGGCGGACGCCGCCGCCCTGGCCGCCCTCTGCGCCGACGGGGAACGCCTGCTGGCGGCCCTCCCCGCCCCCGCGGACCGGGACGGGGCCGCCTCCCGGCACGCGGCCCGGATCCACGAAACCTGCCGCGACGCCCGCCACGCCTTCCTGGACCACCACGCCGAAACCGTCTACGACCTCCTCACCTCCCGCCGCACCCGCCGCCCCCGCCTCGCCGAACTGGCGCGGACCGCGGCCGTCCGGTTCCCCGGCCTGGTCCCCGACCGGGCCCTCCTCGCCGAGGAGGCCGGCCGCCTCCAGGCCCACAAGGAAGGCCGCGAGATCGACCAGGGGATCTTCTTCGGCGCGGTGCTGCGCTCCCCGCGGGCCGGCACGCACCTGATCGAGACGATGCTCCGTCCCGCCCCCGGATCGGCCGCCCTCCTCGACGGCTTCCGCCGCACCGGCACCGTGGACCTCCCCACCGTCCGCCTCGAACGCCGCGGCCCCGCCGCGCACCTGACGTTCCACAACGGCCACTGCCTCAACGCCGAGGACAACCGGCTGATCGCGGACCTGGAGACCGCCGTCGACCTCGCCCTCCTCGACGACACCGTCCGCGTCGGCGTCCTGCGCGGCGGCCCCGTCACCCACTCCCGCCACACGGGCCGCCGGGTGTTCAGCGCCGGCATCAACCTCAAGGACCTGCACGCGGGAGCCATCTCGTACGTCGACTTCCTGCTCGGCCGGGAACTCGGCTACGTCCACAAGATCGCCCGCGGGCTGCTCACCGACTCCCCGGGCTGGCGCGGCCCGCTCGTCAGCAAACCCTGGATCGCCGCCGTCGACGCCTTCGCCATCGGCGGAGGCATGCAACTCCTCCTGGTCGTCGACCGGGTGATCGCCGCCGAGGGGGCCCTGCTCGGCCTGCCCGCCGCCGACGAGGGCATCGTGCCCGGCCTCGCCAACCTGCGCCTGCCGCGCCTCACCGGAGCCCGCACGGCCCGCCAGATCGTCCTCTCCGGCCGCCGCCTCACCGCCGGGGAACCCGACGCCGCCCTGGTCTGCGACGAGACCGTGCCCCCCGAGGAGGTCGGCGCGGCCGTCGAGCGCGCGGTCGGGGAACTCGCCGCGCCGGCCGTGGCGGCCAACCGCCGGATGCTCGCCCTGGCGCAGGAACCCCTCGAAGCCTTCCGCGCCCACCTCGCCGAGTTCGCCGTCGTCCAGGCCGCCCGCATCCACAGCCCCGACGTCCTGGCCAAGGTGGAGCGCCGCCGGTCCCGTACCGGATCCGGCACGTGAGCGGGCCCCGCGCGTTCGACCTCGACCCCGCCGACCTGCACCCCTCCCTCGACGGCCCCGCCCCGGCCGCCGTCGGGTTCCTCAACGAGGTCATGGCCCGCCACCCCCGTGCCGTGTCCTTCGCCCCCGGCGCGCCCCACCCGCGCTCCTACGCCGACATCGACCTCGGCCGCCACCTGCAGCAATTCCTCACCCACGCCGTCCAGGACCTCGGCCACCCGCCCGACGCGGCCCGCCGCCTGCTCTACGAGTACGGGCCCAGCCGCGGCCTGATCAACCACCTGGTCGCCGAAGCCCTCCACCGCGACCACGGCATCCGGGCCGCCCCCGAGGCCCTGGTGATCACCGTCGGCGCGCAGGAGGCACTGCTCCTGGTCCTGCGCGCCCTCTTCCGCTCCGCCACCGACGTCCTGGCCGTCGCCGAACCCTGCTTCGTCGGCGTCACCGGCGCCGCGCACCTCCTCGGCATCGGCCTGGAGGCGGTCCCGGAGACGGACCTCGGACCCGACCTGGACGCCCTGCGCACCGCCTGCCGCACCTCCCGCCGCGCCGGCCGCCGCGTCCGCGCCTGCTACGTGGCCCCCGACTTCTCCAACCCGGGCGGCAACCGGATGGACCTCGACGCCCGCCTGCGGCTGCTGCGCCTGGCGGCCGAGGAGGAGTTCCTGGTCCTGGAGGACAACGTCTACGGGTTCACCGCCGCCCCGGGCCGCGAACTGCCCCCGCTCAAGGCCCTGGACACCGAGGCCCGCGTGGTCCACATCGGCACCTTCGCCAAGGTCTGCTTCCCCGGGGCCCGCGTCGGCTACGTCGTCGCCGACCAGCGCGTGCGCACCACGGACGGCGCCGCCGCCCCGCTCGCGGCCGGGCTGGCCCGCCTCAAGACGATGGTCTCCGTCAACACCTCGCCCGTCTGCCAGGCCCTGATCGGCGGCATGCTGCTGGAACACGGCGGCTCGCTCGCCGGCCCCGTGGGCCGCCGCGCCGCCCTCTACCGCCGCAACCTCGCCCACCTGCTGGACGCCCTCGACCGGCAGGCCGCCGGGGGGCTGCCGCCGGGCATCACCTGGAACCGTCCCGAAGCGGGCTTCTTCGTCCGGGTCACCCTGCCCGTCCGCGCCGACGAGGCACTGCTGCGGGTGTCCGCCTCCCGGCACGGGGTGCTCTGGACCCCGATGGCGCCCTTCTACCTCGGCGACGGCGGCGACCGGGCGCTGCGCCTGTCGTGCAGCTACCTCGAACCCGAGCGGATCGAGATCGGGGCGGCCCGCCTCGGAGCCTTCCTGCGTGCCGAGGCCCGGCCGTGACCGCCCCAGGCCCCGCACGGGACCTCCCGCAGCCCCGGCGCCCGGCACCACCCCCGGGCTCCGCGGACCTTCCGCGCGCGCCGGGGCCCCCGCGGCCCCCGGACCCCGAGGAGCCCCGCCGGCTCCCCGTCCGCCGCACCGCGCCCTTCGACCCGCCGCCCGAACTCGCCGCCCTGCGCGAGGAGTCCCCCCTGTCCCGCCTGCGCTACCCCGACGGGCACCTGGGCTGGCTCGTCACCGGGTACGCGACGGCCCGCGCCGTTCTGGCCGACCCCCGCTTCAGCGCCCGCTCCGAGCTCAAACGGGTCCCCGTCGCCCGCCCGGGCACGGACCCCTTCTACGGGGCGCCCGCGCTGCCGGGCTGGCTGGTCGACATGGACGCCCCGGAGCACACCCGGCTGCGCCGGCGCCTGGCCGGGGCCTTCACGGCCCACCGCACGCGCTCCCTCGAACCCCGCATCACGGCCATCGTGGACCGGCACCTGACGGCGATGGCCCGGCGCGGCGCCCCCGCCGACCTGGTGGCCGACTTCGCGCTGCCCGTCCCCTCACTGGTGATCTGCGAGCTGCTCGGGGTCCCGTACGGGGACCGCGCCGACTTCCAGCGCCACAGCGCGACCCTCTTCAGCCTGGACGCGAGCGCGGAGCAGGCCGCCTCCGCCATGCGGGAGCTCGACGCCTACCTCACGGCCCTGGTCCTGCGCGGACGCCGCGGCGCTGCGGCCGGGGGCCTGCTCGCCGACCTCGCGGCGGATGCCGCCCTCACGGTCGCGGAGACCGCGGGCCTCGGCGCCCTGCTCCTGTCGGCGGGCCACGAGACCACCGCGGGGTCCCTGAGCCTGGGCGCGTTCGCCCTGCTGTGCCACCCCGCCCAGCTGGCCCGGCTGACCTCCGGCGCCGTCGCGCCCGACACCGTCGTGGAGGAGCTGCTGCGCTACCTGACGATCTTCCACTTCGGGGTGCCGAGGACCCCGTCGCAGGACGTCACGCTGGCGGGGCGGACCCTGCGCGCGGGGGAGTCCGTCACGGTCTGCCTGCCCGCCGCCAACCGGGACCCCGGACGCTTCCCGGACCCGGACCGCCTCGACGTCGGGCGGCGCGCCACCGGGCACCTGGCCTTCGGGCACGGCGTGCACCAGTGCATCGGGCAGAACCTGGCCCGTGCCGAGATGCGGATCGCCTTCCCGGCCCTCTTCGCGCGCTTCCCCCGGCTCCGCCTCGCGGTGCCCCCCGCCGAGGTGCCCCTCGGTGCGGACATGGGCTTCTACGGTGTCCACCGGCTGCCCGTCACCTGGTGAACCCGCCCTCAGCCCGCGGGCGCGGCCCCGGACCCGCCGTGCCAGGACGTCCACAGCGCAGCGTACGGGCCCCGGCGCGCGACCAGTTCCGCGTGCGGGCCGGCCTCGGAGATCCGGCCCTCCTCCATCACCACCACCCGGTCCGCGTCCTGCGCGGTGTGCAGCCGGTGCGCGATGGAGACCACCGTTCCGGTCAGCAGGCCCGCCAGGGACCGCTCCAGCGCCCGCGCGCTCCGGCCGTCCAGCAACGCGGTCGCCTCGTCCAGCACCACCACCCGCGGGTCGCACAGCACCAGCCGGGCCAGCGCCAGCTCCTGGGCCTGGGCCGGAGACAGGGCCGTCGCCCCGGTGCCCACCCGGCACCCGAGCCCCATCGCCGAGGCCCACTCCCCGGCCCCCACCGCCCGCAGCGCCCGCTCCAGTTCCGCCGGCCGCGCCTGCGGGCGGGCGATCAGCAGGTTGTCCGCCAGGGTGCCGCCGAACACGTGGTACTCCTGCGTCACCAGCACCACGTGCCGCCGAGCGGTGGTCCCCGTACGGTCGGGCAGTACGGGGGCCCCGTCGAGCGTGACGCTGCCTCGGTCCGGCGGGTGCACCCCCGCGATCAGCCGCCCCAGGGTCGACTTGCCCGCCCCGGACGGCCCGACGACGGCCAGCCGCTCCCCGGGCGCCAGCCGCAGGTCGACCCCGCGCAGGATGTCCCGGCCGTCCCGGTAGGCGTAGTGCACGCCGCGCAGTGCGAGCACCCCGGGACCGCCACCCGCCCCGGACCCCGCGGGCCGCGCCGCTCCCGTCCCGATGGCCGTACCCGTACCCGTACCCGTATCCGTATCGGGACCCGTATCCACACCCGTCCCCGTGCGGGTTCCCGTCGCCGGCCCGGCCGCGGGCCCGGTGTCCCCGGCGGCCGCGGGACCCACTCCGAGCACCCGCGCCAACGAGGCGCCGCCCACCTGGAGTTCGTCCATCCAGAACAGCAGCGTGTCCACCGGCCCGGTGATCTGCTGCATGTAGAGGGTGGTCGCCGTCACGGCGGCGAGGGAGACCCGCCCGTCCGCGTAGAGCAGCCCGCCGACGAGCAGGGTCGCCACCACCGGCAGGACGTACCCGGTGTCCGCGACCGGCAGGTACACGCACCGCAGGAACAGCGTGCGCCGCTCGGCCGCCTCCGAGGCGGCCGCGTCCCCGTCGGTCCGCGCGTGCCGGCGCTCCGCCAGCCGCAGGGCGTCCACCGTGCGCGCCCCGGTGGCGGTCTCCGCGAGCCCGTCGGACAGCCGCGCGTACGAGGCGTTGGCCCGCAGGTAGCCCGCCCGCGCCCGCCGCAGGTACCAGCGGGTGGACAGCCACAGCACCGGTACGGCGACCAGACAGGGCAGGGCCAGGAGCGGATCGGTGAGGCAGACCGCGCCGAGCGTCAGCAGGATCGTCGTCCCCGCCACCAGGGTGTCGGGCACCGCCCGCTGCACCGTCAGCGCCAGTACGTCGATGTCCCGGGTGGTGCGGGTGACCAGGTCGCCCGATCCGGCCCGCTCCACGGTCCGCGTCGGCAGGGCCAGCACCCGCTCCACGAACTCCTCCCGCAGCCGCGCCAGCACGCTCTCGCCCAGTCGCTGCGAGGCCAGCAGCGCGAAGCGGGTGAGGACGGCCTGCGCGGTCACCGCCGCGCAGATCACGAGGGCCACCCGGCCGATCTCCGCCGTACCGCCGGCGGCGTCCTCCACGAGCCGGCCCAGCAACTGCGGGGCCACCAGGCCGGAAACGGCCGCCAGCGCGTGCAGCGCCAGGGCCCGTGCGAGCTCGCGCCGATGACGCAGCGCCGTCCGGCGGGCGTACGCGCGCACCTCGCGCTGCGAGGCGACCGGCAGCGTCCGTTCCTCCGTCCCCACGTCCTGCGTCCCCACGCTCACGCGAGTGCCTCCCGGATGACGGCCGACCGGTAACGGGGATCCGACAGCAGCTCCGGGTGCGGCCCCTCGGCGACGGCCTTCCCGTCCTCCACGTAGACCACGTGGTCGGTGTGGTCCAGCAGCAGCGGACTGGTCGTGAACACCACCGTGGAGCGTCCGCTCCGGTGCGGTCCGAGGCGGGCCGCGACCCGCCCCTCGGTGTGCGCGTCGAGGGCGTTCGTCGGTTCCACCAGCACCAGCACCTCCGGATCGGTCATCAGCGCCCGGACGAGCCGCAGCCGCTGGCGCTGCCCGCCGGAGAACTCCCGTCCGCCCGCGGTCTCCTGGCCCAGCCGATCGGGCAGGGCGTCGACCACGTCCTCGGCGGACGCGGTGCGCAGCGCCCGCGCGAGGGCCGCGTCCGCCTCCGCCGGCGCGGCGCCGTCGGGGGAGCCGGCGGCGTCGGCGGGACCGCGCGGATCGAGCTCGGCGGCCAGCGGCCCGGAGAACATCGCGTCGCCGTTGCCGACCACCAGGATCCGGCGGCGAACGCCGTCCAGCCCGAACTCCTCCAGCGCCCGGCCGCCGTACGTGACCCTGCTCTCCCGGTGCCGGCCCAGGCGGTCGGCGAGCAGCAGGGCGTCGCCCCCGTCCGCGCACACCACCCCCACCAGCAGCCCGGGAGGGACGACCAGCCCGGACTCCGGATCGCGCAGCTCGGCCCCGCCGGTCCCCGCGGGCAGGACGTCGGGTCCCGGCCGCAGCTCCGGGGCGAGCCGCAGGAACGCGGTCACCCGTCCGGCCGCGACCCCCGCCCGGGTCAGCTGGTCCACCATCACCGTCACCTGCCGCAGCTCATCGGCGAGCAGGACCGCGTACCCGTAGAAGGAGACCAGCACCCCCGGCTCGATCGTGCCGGCCCGCACCTGGCGGGCTCCCAGCCACACCACCGCGGTCACCAGCAGTCCGGGCAGCAGCAGCCGCCCCAGCGCGATGTTGGACTGCACCCCGGCCACGGAGACGGCCTCGGCCCGCACCCGCTGGGAGGCCTCCCGGTAGCGGAGCCCGTACACCGCCTCCCCGCCGATCCCGCGCAGCACGCGCAGCCCGTCGACGATGTCCACCGACAGGTCCGTGAGCGCGCCCTGGCGCTCCCGGAGCCGCGCCTGCCGGTCGTGCAGCCGCCGCATCAGCCAGGTCACGACGGCCGCGATCACCGGTACCCCGGCGAGGACCACCAGCCCCAGGCGCCAGGAGGAGGCCAGCATGAACACCGCCACGAACACGATGGCCACCACGGCGCCGGCCCCCCGGGCGGTCCCTTCCAGGGCCGTTCCCAGCCGGCCCACGTCGAGGGAGCCGGCGCCCACGACGGCGCCCGTGGAGACCCGGCCCGGCAGTTCCGTCCCCAGCTCGGCCGACTTGCGGACCAGCAGCCGGGTGGTCAGGTACGAGGCGCCCAGCCGGTTGGCGGTGGAACCCCGGTCGCGGACCATCCCGGTCAGGGCCTGGACCACCCCCAGCAGCAGCACCACCGAGGCCCACAGGACCAGCGCCCGCCGGTCGCGCGGGATCAGCCCGAGGTCGAGGGCCCGGCCGACCGCCGCGGGGATCAGCGCCTGGGACATCGTGCAGGCCACCCCGAAGCCGGTGGCGAGCAGGACGGTCCGGCGGTGCCGGGAGGCGAGCCAGAGCAGGTAGCGGGCGGCGGAGCGGGTGTCGGGGACACCGGGTGCGGGAGCGGTCGCGGGGGAGGGAGCGGGAGTGGTGGTGCGGTGCATCAGGCCTTCGTTCCGACGGTCAGTCCGTGCTCGTACGGGAATCCGGTCAGGGTCCGGACCCCGGAGAAACCGGCCGCGGTCATCCAGCGCTCGTAGTCGCGGGCCGGGTAGGCCATGCCCTGCCCACTGGCGAGCACGTTGAGGTAGAGCGAGAGCCGCGCCGAGTACCAGCCGCGCGTCTCGTCGTCGGAGACGTTGTACCCGTACACGAACACCCGCCCGCCGGACGGCAGGACGGAGTGTGCCTTGGCCAGCAGCGCGGTGATCTGCTCGCCGGAGAAGATCTCCAGGACGTGGCTGAAGAGCACGGCGTCGTGTCCGGGCGGGAAGGGATCGGCGAACAGGTCGCCGGGATGTACGCGCACCCGCTCGCCGAAGCCGGGCGCGGCCGTCCGCCCGGCGATCTCCGAGACGCTGGGGATGTCGAAGACGGTCGAGGTGAGCCGCGGGTACCGGGCCGCGAGACGGGTGCTCGTCGTGCCGTCACCGCCGCCCACGTCCAGCAGTGCGCGGACGCCCGCGAAGCCCTCGTGCGCGACCAGCGCGTCCACGCTCTTGAGGGTGAACGCGCTCATCGCGCGGTGGAACACCGCCTCCAGCGGCGGATCGTGGGCCAGCCTCCCGTAGAGCGTGGGCTCGGTTCCGGGGTGGGCGTCGAGCGCCGTGTTGGTGCCGGCCCGCAGGGCCTCGCCCGTCCGGGCGAAGGCCGGGTAGTACACCTCTTTCCAGCCGGTGAGGATGTGCCGCCAGGCGTCCGGGCCGTCCGGAACCAACAGGTCCGCGGCCACCGGGGAGTTGGCGTAGCCGCCGTCGTGGCGTTCGAGCAAGCCGGTGGTGCACACCGCGTGCAGCAGCACGCGCAGCTGGTGGGCGGGCAGACCGGTGAACTCCCGGATCTCCTCGAAGGCGGCGGACCCGCGGCCCGCCAGGTACCCGAAGACGTCCAGCTCGACGGCGGCGACCACCGCGTTGAACAGCGCGGGTGCGTTCACCAGGAAGTGGAAGCGTTCGTAGGCCGGATCGTCGGTGTCCGGACCGGTGTCCTCGCGCATGGGGCAGCCCTTTCGTCGGCCGGACGGCGCGGCGGGCGGGCGACGGGCGCCGGGCGGCCCGCTCGTTCCGGGGGAGGGGAGCTCGATCGTCCGAAGGCCCCGCATCGTGGCACGGCCGGCTCGGGACCCGCAACGGCGCCCGACGCATTCCGGCCGCCCCCGCGGACCCCTCAGCCGGCGTCCCGGCCGGTGCCCTGCGCCCCGCGCCCGACGCCCGTGCGCAGCGGAAGGGCCAGTGACAGGTACTTCCCGCCCTCCTCCAGGCAGATCCCGTGCCGGACGGTGAACCGCAGGAACTCCTCCACCTCCTGCGCGGAGGGGCCGGTCCCCCCGCCCCCGGCCGCCGCGGCCAGTTCACGGTGCAGCCGGGCGGCGCTGCGCGGGGCCTCGCCGCAGCCCTCGTACGCGTCCGCCCGCCACCCCTCCAGGGTCGCCTTGCGCCGGCGGCCGCCCCGGGTGTCGAAGAGGGTGAGCCAGCCCGGCCCGCGCCGGTACGCCAGTACGGCGCGGTCGGCCGACTCCCAGGACCGCTGCCAGCCCTCGACCGCCTTCGCCAGGACGGCCACGGCCTCGGGGGAGGAGACCTCCCGCGCCTCGTAGTCGAAGAAGTAGGCGATCCGCTCGTGGTCCAGTCCGGGGACCGGATAGGCGAAGCGGTAGGCCTGCTTGGGGGTGACCCCGGTCATCCCGAACGACGGGTCCGTGAAGTAGGGGCTGAAGCGCTCCAGCCAGATGCGGCCCACCCCGGCGGGCGGCTCCAGGTGCGTGAGCAGGGGCACCAGTTCGGCCTGGCCCGTGTAGTCCTCGTCGGTCTCCCCGGGGAAGCCCGTCAGCAGGTTCCAGTCGACCCGTACGCCGTAGTGGTGCGCCCACTTGAGCAGCCGCACGTTCAGCAGCCGCGAGGACCCCTTGCGCATCAGGCCCAGGACGTGGCTGCTCAGGCTCTCCAGACCCGGCTGGATCTTCCACACCCCGGCCTCGGCCAGCAGCCGCACCTGTTCCCGGGTGAGGTTCGCCTTCACCTCGAAGAACAGGGCCGTGTCCCACGGGGCCACGCGCAGGTCGGCGCAGAGCGTCCCCAGGTAGGCCATGTCCAGGATGTTGTCGACGGCGTCGACCGCGACGACGCGGTGGCGCCGCATGAGCTCCTCCAGGTCGGCCAGGGCCCGGCGCGGCGACTTGGCCCGGTACTGCATGCCCAGGGCGTTGAGTCCGCAGAAGGTGCAGTGGTGCTTCTCGCCCCACCAGCAGCCCCGCGAGAACTCCACCAGCAGACGCTGGGTGTTGGTGCCGATGACGTTGCCGTGCCCGAGGGATTCGACGGCGGAGAAGTAGTCGTCGTACGAGGGCACCGGGAGGGCGTCCATCCCCGTGATCCGGGTGGCCGGCGCCGGCACCCCTACCCGGCCCCGCCCGTCGCGCCCGCCGACGCCGGGCAGGCCGGTGCCCGGCTCGCCGCGGGCCACGGCGGCGGCGAGCCGGGGCAGCGTCACATCGCCCTCGCCGACGACCACGTAGTCGATGAAAGGGAAGTTCCGCAGGTACTCGGGGCCCATGTCGCCGTCGTAATTGGCTCCGCCGAACACCACGACCAGTCCGGGCCGGGCCTCCTTCAGCCGCCGGGCCAGAGCCAGGGCCGCGACGTTCTGCATGAACGTCGAGGTGAATCCCACCATGTCGAATCCGTCCCACAGGTCACGGGACGCGATCTCGTCGATCCACGCGGGCAGCCGGACCCGGCGGAGTTCCGTCACGAACTCCCAGTCGGTACCCGTGGCCGAACACACTTCGGCGATCTCCGGAAAACGGCTCCGGTATTCCTCCTCGTCCCCCGTCACCCCGAATGCGGCCGTGCCGAAAAGCCATTCACCGAAAAGGTGGACCCGCTCGGACGGAGCCTCGGTGATGACCTCGTAGAACTTCGGTCCCAGTACGGCGGCCAGGTCCAGGTTCGGGTAGAGGCTGCGCGCCTCGTGCCCGAAGGAGGTGAGCACCGACTGGAGCAGCCCGCACTGGATCGACGGGGTGTCGGTGCGTGCCCAGGGCATGTTGACCAGGGCGATCCGCAGGGGTCCGGGCGGGACGCAGTCCCCCGGGAAGACGGGCCGGCCGATCAGGGGCAGTTCGCGGCCACCTGCCAAGACTCCTCCTCACCGGCGCACCCCGTCGCCGGTCCTCGGGGGGCCGGGTGCGCGGTGGACACCGGGCCTCTCCCTGGTGGTGCCGGGCGGGGAGAGGCCCGGCGCGCCCGCTGTCCGCGGGCCCGGAAATCAGCGGTCCTTGACGTTGCTCGACGATACGGTCGGCCCGTCCTTGACGTTGCTCGCCGAGACGACGGCGGCGAGGTCCGATTCCTCGATCTCGGTCCACACGATCTCGCGCTCCATGATCCACCTCCCTCCTGGAATCGATGCTCAGTCCGGTAGGTGTTCCCTGTCGATGGTAGGAATCGGTCCGGAGGCCGACAAGGAACGGAATTCGGCCAGACCGCCACTGTCCTGATCCCGGTGCGCGGGGAATGCGGCTGCGAGGAGGCGGTCTTGACGGTCCGTCGTGCCGCTTCCGAGAATTCGATCGTCCCCGGCGAAAGACTTACCGGCGCCCCCGAAAAGACGGCGCCCTTGGAGGTACGGGCACGTGCGACTTCTCGTCGGAAACGACTGGAGCGAGGAACTGGCGGAGCCGACGGGAAGCACGGGCTGGGCGGTCCAGCGGCTGGTGTGGTTCGCCCGGGACGGAGACGTCCTGGTGCTGCCGGTGGCACCGCAGGAGGAGTTCGTCGCCTACGTCACCTCCCTCACCGGCACCCGCCGCTCCTCCCTCACCGTCGTCGTACCGCCCCCCGGCCGGCTCGGGGCCGGAGCGCTCACCGCCGACCGGCTCGCCGACCCGCGCTTCCTGGCCGCCCTCCGGCAGGCCTTCGCAGGCCGTCCGGTGCACGAGGTGTTCGCCCTGTGGCCCGACGCGGTCGTCGCCGACCTCGCCGACGCCCTCGGCTGCCCCGAGGCCCTCGAAGGGCACGACTTCCTCACCCAGAGCGGCGGCCTGATCGGCAGCAGCAAGGCCGCCTTCCGCGCCCTGGCGGCCGGAGCCGGGGTCGCGCTGCCCGACGGCGCGGTCTGCGCCGACCGCCGGCGCGCGCACCGGCACGTCACCCGCCTGCTCGACCAGGGCAGCCCCGTCATCCTCAAACAGGACTACGGCTCCGGCAGCGACGGCAACGAGATCCTCAGCCGCACCCCGGGACTCGCCCTGCGCGGCGCCCGCACCCTGCGCGTCCTCGCCGACTCCGAGGCGCTCGACGCCTATCTGGACGAACGCTGGGACTGGCTCACCGAAGGCGGCCGCCACCGCGTCGTCGTCGAGCACTACCACCCCGGCAGCCGCGCCTACTTCGCGGAGTTCTGGATCTCGGACGGGGGCGTACGGCTCGGCGGCCACGGCGAGATGCGCTACCGTCCCCTGCCCGACGCCCAGGTCATGCCCGCGCCCGACCTCGACGAGGGACAACTCGACGGCCTCGTCGAGGGCGGCCGGCGGCTCTGCCTGGCGCTGCACGCCCTGGGCTACCGCGGGGTCCTGAGCGCGGACGCCGTCGTCACCCCGGCGGGCGAGGTCCTCTTCACCGAGCACAACGGCCGCGCCACCGGCTCCACCCACATCTACGAGATCGTCGGCAAACGCGTCGTCGGCCCCGGCTTCGGCACCGACCGCATCCTGCTGGAGCGGGTCTGGCCCGAGGGCTGGCAGACGCCCTCCTTCGCCGGCGCGCTGACCCGGCTGCGCGACTCCGGCCACCTGTACGACCCCGCGACCCGCCGCGGCGCGGTGATCCTGGCGGCCTACAACACCCACCGCAAGGGCGTCATGCTCTGCTACGTCGCCGAGGACCTGGAAGCCGCCCTGCACCGCGAGGAATCGGTCGCCCGCCTCTTCGCCCCGGCCCTGTCGGCCTGAGCGAGCCCCCCCCGGGGGTCCGGGCCCCGGGTCGAGGGGGGCCGCCCGGCACGGGCCGCCCGGCGTCAGGCCGGGAGCAGGCGCAGGGTGAGGCCCAGGCGGGCGGGGCGGCCGGGCGCGGCCTCCAGCGGGGTGTTGACGCGGCCCGTCTCCACGCACAGGAAGTGGCGGTGGTCCTCGTCCGTCAGGTCGGACATGCCCGCGGCCAGTTCGGGGCCGGGGTTCCAGACGATGACGTCGCTCGCCCCGTGGTGGGTGATCTCGACGGCCCGGCCGAGGGCCCGGTCGGTGACCAGGGCGACCTCGTCCGGTTCGGGGTAGACCCGTTCGATGTGGTCCGTCGGCGTCACCGCGCCGCCGGCGTCGGACACGTCCGACGCGAGGAGGTTGTCGCGGTAGTGCTTGCCGAGTCCCGAGACCTCGGCCTCGCCCAGGTCGCCGATCTGCAGGTAGGTGTGCAGGGCGGCCGTGCTCCGGTGCTCGCCGACCGCCTCGACCTCGATGCCGCAGGTCTCGCCGAGCGTGATCCGGGTGGTCAGCGTGAACTCGTGCGGCCACAGGGCGCGCGTGACGTCCGAGGCCTCCAGCCGGAACTCCAGCACGACCCCGTCCTCGGTCGTGCCGTGTGACACGAGGTCCCAGTCGAGGGTCCGGGCGAAGCCGTGCGAGGGCTTGGCGACGGTGCCGAACCACGGCCAGCACAGTGGCACTCCGCCCCGGACGGGGGTCCCCGCCACCCAGGCGTTGCGCTCGCCCAGCCACAGCCCCGGTGCGGATCCCGCGGGCTGCCAGGCGATCAGCTGGGCCCCCTGGAGGCTGACCGCGCCCCGGACGCGCGGGTGGTCGACGACCAGGAGCGGGATCTCGCCGATCCGGCGGCGGGTGACCGACGGGGCGAGCTGTTCGAGGACGGGGAGGGCGAGCAGGTTGTCGTTCATGCGCCGACTCTTCAGAATCCGCACAAGAGAGTCAAGTCGGGCCCCGGTGGACACGCGCCGGACCGCGCACGGGTACGGCACGGCGGGTCCTGAAGTGCGCCGTGCCGCCCGCCGTTCCGTGCCGCCCGCGCGCCGCGTACCGTTCCGTGGCCGAAAGGGCCCCCGTCGGGCCCGCCCGGTCCGGTGCGCGTGCCGGCCTCAGCCGATCTGGTCGTAGTTCCAGTACTGGTCGAACAGTGGGGCCCAGACCTCGGGCCACGGGGTGGTGGTGCCGCCGCAGGCACCCGGTACGGCCTGCGAACGGCGGTCCGTGTCACGGGTGCACTGACCGGTGCCCGCCTCGACGATCTCCCAGCGGTTCGGGTACTCCGCCCTGCCGCGGTGGTTCCACGTGAACGTGGAGCAACCCCAGCCGGTGGTCAGCACGATCGGATGCCGGGGTTCTCGGCGGCCTGCGCCGAGGTGGGCATGAACAGGGCGGACCATCCGATCAGGGCAGCCATCACACCGTGCCTGCCGAGCCGGCCTGCCTTTCGAGCCACGCGGTCATCTCCTGTCGCGCGACGGCCTTGACGCGAAGAACCTAGCGAGATCCACTGAATACCCGGTACCCACCCTTTCAGGGGGGTGTGTTCACTGCGGAGGCTGTGGTGAGTGGGGGCTCGGGGCTTCAGCGCGCCCAGCAGTTCATGATCTTGGCCACCGGGCTCTACCGGGCCGGCCACCTCAACGCGGTGCTCTCCTCCGCGGTGATGGCATGGGTGTTCTGGTGGTACCTGCGGCGCCAGGGCGCCCTGCTGGACGCCGCCCAGAGCCGGGCGGTGACCGCCGAGGCGGCACGGGCCCGCCAGGCCGAGCGGACGGCCCACCACGCGGCCCTGCACGACACCGTCCTGGCCACCCTGACCACCATCACCGCCGGCCGCGTCGACGCCAACGCGGCGCCGGTGCGCGAGCGGTGCGCGCGGGAGGCGGCGTACCTGCGGCGGCTCGTCCAGCAGGAGGAGGACGCGCCGCGCCGCCGCGGCGGAGCCGACCCCGGGGCGACGGCGGTCACGGCCGTCGGCGCCGCCCTGGAGGCGGCCGTACGCTCCGCGGAGTGCCTGGGACTGAGGGTCGCCGCCCGGTACCACGCGCTGCCCGCCGTCCCCCGCGAGGTGGCCGCCGCCCTGGAGGCGGCCGTCTGCGAGGCGCTGAACAACGTACGGAGCCACGCCGGGACGGGAGAGGCCTTCCTGACCGCCGTCGGCGACGGGGACGGGAACCTCGCGGTCACGGTCGTGGACCGGGGCGCCGGGTTCGATCCGGCCGCGGCGGGCGGGAGCGGCGGGACCGGGCTGCGCCGCTCGGTGTACGCCCGGATGACCGCGATCGGCGGATTCGCCGGGGTGCACGACACCTGCCCGGACCGGCCTCGGCTGGCGCCCAGGGAGCGGCAGGTGCTCCTGGACTACGCCTCCGGGCTGACCCTGAAGGCGACCGCCCGGCGTGCCCGGATCAGCCCGAACACCGCGAAGTACTACCTCGACCAGGTCCTCGACGGCTGAGGCCCCCGCGACCCCGCGACCGGGACGGGTCCTTCCGCCGCTCACTTGGCCTTGAGCTTGGCCCAGACGGTTTCCAGGGCCCGGATGTCCTCGTCGTCGAGCCGTTCGTCGAAGACCTCCCGCAGGGCCTCGCGGCGGGTGGCGTCGGCCTCGGCGAAGGCCGTGCGCCCGGCGGGGGTGAGGGCGACGGAGACGGAACGGGCGTCCGTGGGGGAAGGGAGACGCTCCACCAGGCCCCGTGCCTGGAGCTGGTCGACCACCCGGGAGACCTGGCTGCGGCTGAGGAGCGTCTTGGAGCCCAGGGCGGAGGCGGCGACCGGTTCGCGCTGCGCGCTCAGCCAGAGCATCACCTCGAACCAGGAGAGCGGCAGCTCGTGGGCCCGGGACAGGGCCTGGTCGATGCGGGCCGAGAGCGTGGTGCCCGCCCAGATCAGACCGTAGAAGGCATGATCGCGAGGGGTCAGTTCACCCATGGTGAGGTCGGTACGAGCCATGGGGGGAGCCTACCCGTTTGCGTGTGCGCGCACATATCTCTATAGTGTGTGTGCACGCACATAAACCTGTGCGCACCGGCCCGTCCCTCGGCGCCGTCCCCGTCCCACCCCCCGGAGCACCCCATGACCACGCCCGACACCCCCCGTACCGTCCTCGTCACCGGCACCTCCTCCGGCATCGGCCTGGCCGCCGCGGTGGCCGCCGCCGAGGCCGGATGGCAGGTCGTCGCCACCATGCGCGACACCGGCAAGGCCGCACCGCTGCGCGCCGCGGCCGCCGAGGCCGGGGTCGAGGGCCTCGTCGACGTCATGCGCCTGGACGTGGTCGACGCCGCCTCCATCGACGCCTGCCTGGAGGAGGTGCTCGCGCGGTACGGCCGCCTCGACGCGGTCGTCAACAACGCGGGCGCCGGCCGGGTCGGCACGATCGAGCAGGGCACGATCGAGGACGTCCGCGCCACGATGGAGGTCAACTTCTTCGGCGTCGTCCAGGTCACCCGCGCGGCCCTGCCGCACCTGCGCGCCTCCCGGGGGCGCGTGATCACGGTCACCAGCGTCGGCGGCGTCGTCGGTCAGCCCTTCAACGAGGCCTACTGCGCCGCCAAGTTCGCCGTCGAGGGATTCATGGAGTCCCTCGCCCCGGTCGCGGCCACGGTCGGTGTCGACGTCACCGTCGTCGAGCCCGGCGCGGTGGCCAGCGAGTTCGTGGCCAGCATCGGCGTGGACGTGCCGGCGATGGTGGCGGCGGCGGGCCCGTACGGCGACGCCCTCCGGAACTACATCGCGCGCACGACGCAGTCCTTCGCCGGGGCGCAGACCCCGGCCGAGGCAGCCCGCCCGATCGTGGACGCCCTGACCGCCGACCGGCCCCCGTTCCGGGTGCAGACCTCGGACTGGGCCCGCGCGTTCGTGGCCCCGAAGCTCGCCGACGCGGACGGGTCCGCCGTCCGGGAACTGACCGGCGGCTGGGTCCGCTGACACCGGCGCGGAGGCCGGCGCCGGTCCCCGCGTCCGCGCCGGTGCCCGCGCCGGTGTGCGCGTCCCGCCTCACGCGGCGGTCCAGCCGCCGTCCATCGGGAAGGACGCGCCGGTGACGTGGGCGGTGTGCGGGCCGCAGAGCCACAGGGCGACCGACGCCACCTCCTCCGGTTCGATCAGCCGCTTGATCGCGGACCCGCGCAGCAGCACCTCCCCGACGACCCGCTCCAGCGGGATGCCGTGGGCCTCCGCCTGCGCGGCGATCTGCCGCTCCACCAGCGGTGTGCGCACGTACCCCGGGTTCACGCAGTTGCTGGTCACCCCCCGCGCGGCCCCTTCGAGGGCGGTGACCTTGCTGAGCCCCTCCAGGGCGTGCTTGGCGGTCACGTAGCCGGACTTGAAGGGGCTGGCCCGCAGCCCGTGCACGCTGGAGATGTTGACCACGCGCCCCCAGCCGCGCCCGTACATGTGCGGCAGGGTCCGGCGCAGCAGCAGGAACGGGGCCGTGACCATCACCCGTTGCAGCGTCTCGAACCGCTCCGGCGGGAACTCCTCGATGGGCGAGACGTGTTGGAGCCCGGCGTTGTTGACGAGCACGTCGACGGCCGAGGGCAGCCCCTCGACGGCGGCGGGGTCGGCCAGATCGGCCGCGTGGGCCCGCCCCCCGACCTGTTCCGCCACCGCCGCGGCGGCCCGCGCGTCGATGTCCACGACGTGTACGAAGGCCCCCGCGGCGGCCAGCGCCACCGCGCAGGCCCGCCCGATGCCCCCGCCCCCACCGGTCACCATCGCCACGCGCCCCGCGAGGTCGGCTCCCGCGCCCCCGCCCGCCGTTCCACCGAGTGCGGTGGTGAATCCGCTTGTCATGCACGGCACGCTAGAGCCCCGGGCGCCCCGGTCCGATGTGGTCCGCCCCCACACTCCCGTCCCCGGCTGTGGTGCCCACGGCCACCACCGCACCGGGCGGCGGCCCGTGCGCTCAGGCCGTCCCCGCCAGGGCGCGGTAGCGGCCGGGGGTGGTGCCGAACTCGCGGTTGAAGGCGTGCGAGAGGGCGTACGGGGTGGCGTAGCCGACGCGGCGCGCGACGGTGGCCAGGGGGTCGTCGGAGTCCCTGAGCAGGGTCGCGGCGAGGTTCAGCCGCCACCAGGTGAGGTAGGCCATCGGCGGGCGGCCGACCAGGGAGGTGAACCGCCTGGCCAGGGTGGGGCGCGACACCCCCGCCTCGGCGGCCAGCCGCTCGGTGGTCCACGCGGCGGCCGGGTCCGAGTGCAGCGCCCGCAGCGCGGCGGCCGTGACCGGGTCGCCCAGGACGGCAGGCCAGGTCCCCGGGGTGCCCTCGGCGACCACCCAGGAGCGGATCATGTAGACGAGGAGCAGGTCGAGCAGGCTGGGCACCGCGATGCAGGCGCCGGGCTGCCGCTCGTCCATCTCCCGCCCCAAAAGGTCGATGGCGGAGCGGAGTTCCGGATGGCTGCCGACCCGGTTCGGCAGGTGGACGACCTGTGGGAGTTCGGCCATCAGCGGATGGGTCCGGCTCCGGTCGAGCCGGTACTTGCCGCACAGCATCTCCACCGCCCCCGACCCCGGCCCCGGCTCCTCCCCGGGTCCGAATCCCAGGTCCCGCCCCCGCCTGCGCGCCACGGCCTCCTCGAACGGCACCGCCCGCGCCACGGCCTCCGCGTCGGCGGGCCCGTCGGCGATCACGTGCCCCGCGCCGTGCGGCAGCAGCACCGCGTCACCGGTCCCGAGGGCGAGCGGTGCACCGCCGTCGGGCAGCAGCCAGCAGCCGCCCTGGAGCACCACGTGGAACCCGGCGCCCTCGTACGGTGCGAAGCGCGCGCACCACCTGCCGCCGATCCGCACCCGGTCGGAGGAGGGCCGCCCGATGCGTACGGCCGAGATAGCGTCGCTCACCACGTCCATCGGTCCAGGCTACCCACAGGCGTCAAGACGTGAGACGCATGCGTATTCGCATGAGCCGAAGGGGCATTGAGCCACTCAACCGGCCCTCCGTAGAGTCAGGTCCATGGAGAACGAGAGCAAGCAGAGCATGGTGTTCGGAGACGTCGAGGTCATCCGGGTCGTCGAGTGGCAGGGGCCCTTCGTCCCCTCGCTCGGGCTCGTGCCCACCTCCGGGGAGCGGATGTGGAAGGAGAACGAGGACTGGCTGGCGCCCGACCACTGGCACCCGGAGGAGGACCTCGCCGTCGTGGCCCTGCAGAGCTGGGTCCTGCGCAGCGGCGGCCGTACGGTCCTGATCGACACCGGGGTGGGCAACGGCCGTGAGCGGCCCGGCTCGCCGCGCTTCCACCACTGGCAGGGGGACTTCCTCGGTGCCCTCGACCGTGCCGGGGTCAGCCCCGAGGAGGTCGACCTGGTCGTCAACACCCACGTCCACGGCGACCACGTCGGCTGGAACACCCGGGGCGAGGCGGGGGAGTGGGTGCCCACCTTCCCCAACGCCCGGTACCTCCTGCCGGCCGCCGACGACTTCCACTTCGGCCCGCGGGGCGGCTACGGCGGCGGGGTCCGGGAGGACGACCGGCTGATCTACGAGGACAGCGTCGCACCCGTCCACCGGGCCGGCCAGGCCGACCTCTGGGAGGGCTCCCACCGCATCGACGAGCACCTCACCCTCGAAGCCGCCCCCGGCCACACCCCCGGTTCCTCGGTGCTGCGCCTGGACTCCGGCGGCGAGCGGGCCGTCTTCGTCGGTGACCTCCTGCACAGCCCGGTCCAGATCCTCGACCCCTCCCACAACAGCTGCTTCTGCATGGACCCGGCGCAGGCGGCCGCCACCCGCCGCCGGATCCTCGCCCGCGCCGCCGCCGAACGGGAACTGGTCGTGCCCGCGCACTTCGGCGGGCCGGGGGCCGTGGAGGTCCGCGCGGAGGGCGAGGGGTTCGCCCTCACCCGGTGGGCCGCCTACGGTCCGGGACGCTGATCCCACGGCCGGACCCGCCCGCACCGGCCGGAGCGGGCCAAGCGGCCCGGCCGGCCGGATTGAACGGTCGGATCATCCGACTGTTACCGTCCAGGGCATGCCCGAGCTCATCGCCCCCACCCCCCGTCTCCGGGCCTCCTGGCTCTCCGCCCGGCAGGAGTGGGGGCCGGACGCCCACATGGACGGCGCCGGCCTGGGCCGCGAGGACGACGTGGACAGCCCGGAGGGCTTCGCCGCCTGGACCCGGCGGCTGCACGGCTACGGGGACCGTACGGCGCCGATCGAGCAGGGCCGCGTGCACGCGACGTACTGGTGGATCGCGGACGGCGACACCTACCTCGGCGCCATCGACCTGCGCCACTACCTCAACGGCTTCCTCCTCGACGCCGGGGGCCACATCGGCTACGGCGTCCGCCCCTCCGCCCGCGGGCGCGGGCTCGCGGGCTGGGCACTGCGCGAGGTCCTCCACGAGGCGCGCGTCCTCGGCATGGACAGGGTCCTGCTGACCTGCGACCCCGGGAACGAGGCCTCCGTGCGCACCATCGAGCGGGGCGGCGGCCTCCTGGAGGACGTCCGCGACACCCTCGTCGGACCCAAGCGGCGGTACTGGATCACCCTCTGACCGCGGGCCCGGCACCCCCGCCGGGCCGCGCACCGCGCACCGTACTACCCGGCCGGGACCGGCCTGGCCGGGACGGGAACGCCGTCGGAGAGTCCGGACAGCTCCAGCGCGCGGTGCATCGCCGCCAGGTCCCACCCGCCGCAGCCGCAGTCGGCGGCGAGCGCCCGCAGCATCGGCGGCGTGAGCCGGTGCTCCACCGCGGCGTCGAGCAGGTCGGCTGCCCCGGGCCGGCCCTCCGACGACGGCGCGCGGGCGCCGTCGAGGTCGCAGGAGCAGTCCTCGCCGACCCCGCCGAGCAGGCCCAGCACCTCCCCGCGCACCACGAAACGGCTCATGCCGCAGTCCAGGCCGTCGTCGCCCAGGCCCTGCGGGTAGGGCGCGCGGGCCCAGGCGCCGTTCTCGTACCAGTAGACGCAGCCCAGCTCCCAGCCCTGGAGCAGGTCGCGCAGGGTCTCGTACGGCAGCCAGTCCGGCCCGCCCGCGAGCATGTCGACGGCAGGCTCGTGCCACTTGACGCCGCTCGACTCGTCCTCGCCGTAGAGCACGTACCGTCCACCACCGAGGGCGGCCAGGGTCCAGCAGGTGGAGCCGCAGTCGTCGAGGTGGAGACCGGCCGCGTCGATCCAGTGGCCGGTGCGGTGGACGCCGCGGCCCTCGGCCTCGGTGTTCGCCTCCAGCACGGCGACCAGGGCCCAGTGCGCCCACAGCGACTCGGCGGGAGGAAGGTCCCCGGGCAGGCCCGGACGGTGGATGGTCATCGTGTGATCCCCTGGTGGTGACGGCTGTTCACCGCCGGAGCCTACGGCTTTCCCCCGCGAGGGGCGCGTGGGGGCGGGGCCGGCTCCGGTGCGGTCAGGCGGGCTGCCACAGCTCGATCCGGTTGCCCTCGGGGTCGGTGACCCAGCCGAACCGGCCGACACCCTCCATGTCCTGTGTCGCCTCGGCCACGTCCGCGCCCCCGGCGCGCAGTTGGGCGAGCATCGCGTCCAGGTCGCGGACCCGGAAGTTGAGCATGGTCTGCTGGGTGGGGGAACCGAAGTAGTCGGTCCCGGACTCGAAGGCCGCGAACACCGTCGGACCGGCGCTCTGGCTCCACAGGCCGTTCTCGTCGGCGTCCAGGCCCAGCTGGTCGCGGTACCACGCGCCCAGGGCCACCGGGTCGGCGGCGCGCATGAAGTGTCCGCCGATTCCAAGCACACGTTCCATGCCGCCATCCTGCCGGTTCGGTGATCGGGTGTACCGGCACCACACCCCGGGTGCCGGTACACCCGTGCCGCCCGCGCCGTACGGGGGACGGCAGGGGCGGCACGGTGGCACGGGGGCGCCGGCGGATCAGCGGGCGTGGCGCTCCGGCAGGTCCACGTCGGCCGGGGCCGGGGCCGGGGTGGTGGCCGGGGCGGTGGCCGCGAAGCCGCGCGCGGTCGCCTTCACCGGCTTCTTGCCGCAGAAGGCCGCTTCGAGGGTGCCGCCGAGTGCGGTGTTCGCAGATCCCCGGTTCGAGGTGTTCGCCATCGCGGCCAGGCTGCGCTTGCCGTCACGGGTGGAGAAGGCGTACGTGTAGAAGCCCTGCACGGTGCCCGTGTGGCCGTAGACGGAGGTGCCGCAGGACAGGTCGTACCGGCGCAGGCCCAGACCGTAGAAACGCGTGTTGGTCGCGTCGGTCGGGGTCATGGTGAGCATCTGGTCCAGCATCTGCGGCGAGAGCAGCCTGCCCGTCACCAGGGCCGAGGTGAAGGTGTTGAGGTCGGCCGCGCTGGAGATCATCGCCCCGGCGGACTGGGCCCAGGACACCGTCTGCTCGGTGGAGTCGACCAGCGGCGCGCCGTCCTCGTCCGGGTGCAGGTAGCCGTTGGCGTGCAGGCCCTTGATCTTCGTGTCGGGGTGCACGTAGGAGGTGTTGCGGAGCTTCAGGGGCTTGATGATGCGGCGGTCGTACTCCTTGACGACCGGGTTCCCGGTCGCCTTCTCGATGAGCATGCCGACGACGACGAAGTTGGTGTTCGAGTAGCTGTACGCGGCGCCCGGCTCCCCCGTGCGGGGCTCGTTCAGCGAGAGCTGCACCAGCTCCCGGTAGCCGAACACCTTGTTGCGCACGGCCTCGAAGCCGGGCACGGTGTTGTTGAACATGGCGTTGGTGTAGTCGGACAGCCCACTGCGGTGGGTCATCAGGTGACGGACCGTGATCCGGTCGTCCGGCAGCAGCCCAGGCAGGTAGTGGTTGACCGGCTGGTCCAGCTCGATCTTCTTCTCCGCCACCAGCTGGAGCAGCACGACGGACGAGAAGGTCTTGGTGACGCTGCCGATCCGGAAGCGGGCGTCGGTGTCCATGGCGGCGCCGCTGACCTTGTCGCGGACGCCCGCCGTCTTGGTCTGGACCCCGTCCACACCGCTGATCCGGGCCATCGCCCCCGGAGCACCCGCGGCGAGGGTGTTCTGCAACGCGGCCTGCAGGGCCTCCAGATCGGGCGCCGGCAGGGCGGTCCCGGCGTTCTGCGCCGCCTCGGCGGAGACGGCCGGAGCTGCCTGGGCGGCGGTGGCCGGCGCCACACCGGCCACGACGGCCAGGAGGGCGGCGCTGACGGCCAGACGTCGGTTCATGGGGAGGTGCACGTTGATCCTCGATCGGTCGGGTACTGGTCGGGGTACCCCACGGTCGCCGACTGGGCTGCTGAGCAGCGCAGTTGACGACCGGGTTGGTCCAGATCCTACGGAAGGTCACCGGGGGCCGGGCACAGGCCTCCGGGGCGGGACGCCCCGGCGACCCCTCCGGCGCCCGTCACGCCCCGTCAAAGAGGCCTTCGGCGCCCCCATTTGGCGGGGGCTGCCCGAAAGGGCAGCGGCGAGGGCAAACTTCCCCGGGAGCGACCGTGGCCGTCCGCGCCGGCCGCGAGCCGGCGGCGTCGGACACGTGAACGGGCCGGCCGCGGCCGGGGCCCGAGGAGCCGCCACGCGACCCGCGGGGACGGGCGTACGGGAACCCTGGCCCGGCACCCTCCGCCCGGCGAGCGGGCGACTGACTCCGGGGTCCGCCAGGGCCCCGGCGGCGGGCGCGCAGCGTCGCCCCGTGCAGCGTCGCCCCGTGCAGCCCCGCCCCGCCCCGCGCCGCCCCGTCCCGCCCGCTGCGTACCGGTCGGCCACCTGCCCTGACCAGGGTGGATGCCGTACGCGCCCGCCCCGTACCGGGCCGCCGCCTGCGCGGACCCCGGCGAGCGGAAATATGATGAGCAGGATCCCGCGCAGCGGAAGCGAAGGCGGAAGCAGAGGCACATGGACGTACTTCGGAGCGGTCCGTGACCCGGCGCCGCCCCCCTCGGCCGGACAGCGCCGACCTGCTGAGCATGCTGGGGCAGCTCACCGCCCAGGCGCGGGAGGGGGCGGAGCTGCACCAGGCCCGCGTGGAGCTGGCCGAGGCCCTCCAGCGCGAGCTGCTGCCCGCCACCCTGCCCGCCCTGCCCGGACTGCGAGCCGCCGCCCGGTACACGCCCGCCCGGCGCGGCCTGGAGATCGGCGGCGACTGGTACGACGGATTCCTGGTGGCGCGGGACGCCGTCGCCTTCTCCATAGGCGACGTCCAGGGCCACGACGTCGCGGCCACCGCCTTCATGGGCCAGGTCAGGGTCTGCCTGCGCGCCCTGGCCTCCGTCATCGCCGACCCGGGCGAAGTCCTGAACCGGGTCAACGACGTCCTGCTCGCGATGGACAGCGAACTGTTCGCGACCTGCACCCTGCTGCGCATCGATCCGCGCACGGGCGAGATCGCGGGCGCGCGGGCGGGCCACGTACCGGCCGTCTGGGCCACCGCCGACGGCCGGTACGGCATCGCCGAGGACGCCGGGGGCCCGCCGCTGGGCACCCTGCCCGGAGCGCGCTACGAGGTCACGAGGCGCACCCTGGTGGACGCGGGGTCCATCGTCCTGCTCACGGACGGGGTGGTCGAAGGGCCGGCGTTCCCGATCGAGGAGGGGCTGGCGCGCGTGCTGCGCCTGGTCCGGGACGCCGCGGGCGGGGATCCCGACGAGCTCGCCGCCGAGGTGCTGAAGGTGGCCGACTCCACCGGGCACGCCGACGACGCCGCCGTGCTGGCCATCGGCTACGACCTCGGCTGACCGGCCCCGGCGCCCGCCGTCGTGCGCCAGGCTTCCCCGTCGCGCGTGTCACGCCGCGCCCGCGGGCCCGGACTGTTGTCTGATGCTGTGATGCGCACCGTGGAATGGCGAGGTCCGGCCCTGGCGCTGTCGCGGATCCTCGCCGTCGCCGCGGCCTACTACGCGTCCGCCCGGCTCGGCCTGCTGTGCCAGGTGGTCGTCGAGGGATCGGTCGTCACACCCCTGTGGCCGCCCACCGGCATCGCCCTGGCCTCCCTCCTGTGGTTCGGCCCCCGGATCTGGCCGGGGATCGCGGTGGGCACGTACCTCGCCATCGAGGACCTCGCCTCCTTCAGCGTGACGGACGTCGGGATCGTCGCGGGCAACGTCCTCGCCCCGCTGTGCGCCTACGCGCTGCTGTGCCTGGTGGGCTTCCGCACCGAGCTGGACCGGCTGCGGGACGGGACCGCCCTCGTCTTCCTGGGCGGCCTGCTCCCGATGCTGATCAGCGCCGGCACCGGCTGCGGGACGCTGCTGATCACCGGAAACCTGCCGGCCTCGAACTTCTGGGCCGTGTGGTCCGCCTGGTGGACGGGGGACACGATGGGGGTGCTGCTGGTGACCCCCCTGCTGCTGGTCCTGCGCCGGCCCCGGTGGCCGCAGGACCCGTACCGGGTGCTGGAGGCCGTGGCCCTGGCGGTCGCCACCGCCGCGGGCACGATCCTCGCCACGCGGAGCACCCTGTCCCTGCTCTTCCTCGTCTTCCCGCTGCTGATCTGGGCGGCCGTGCGCTTCCAGCTCGCCGGGAGCGCCCCGTGCGCCCTGCTCGTGTCGGTCCTGGCGATCTCGGCGGCCACCGACCGCGTCGGCCCGTTCGCCGGGCACACCCTGCTGGAGATCATGGTCAACCTCCAGGCCCTCAACGGGGCGGCGGCCCTGACCGGGCTCCTGCTGGCCGCCCTGGTCACCGAGCAGAACAACATCCGGATGAAGATCGAGGAGGTGTGCGAGGACCTGGCGGAGGTGGTGGCCCACCTCGCGCCCCGGAAACCGACGGACTAGCCCGGCGCCGCGGGCCGGGCGGGCCGGGCGGGCCGCCGGACGTCCGGGCCCGGCACCTACGCTGGGCCCCGTGACGAACGCGAGCGTGGTGGGTGCGGGGCAGGGCGGCCGGGTGCTGTACGGGTGCATGGGACTCGGCGGGAGCTGGGATCCGCAGCCGTACGGACCCGGGGACGTCGACGTCGCCGAGGCCGCCGTCCACGCCGCCCTGGACATCGGGATCACCGTCTTCGACCACGCCGACATCTACCGCCACGGCAAGGCGGAGGCGGTCTTCGGTGAGGTCCTCGCCCGTACCCCGGGCCTGCGCGAGCGGATCGTCCTGCAGACCAAGTGCGGCATCCGGCTCCCGGACGGGGACCGCCCCGGCCTCTACGACCTGCGCGGCGCGAGCATCGTCCGCCGGGTGGAGGAGAGCCTGGCCCGGTTGCGGACCGACTCCTTGGACGTCCTGCTGCTGCACCGCCCCGACCCGCTGGCCGACCCGGACGACATCGCCTCCGCCCTGATGTCCCTCCACCGGCAGGGCCTCGTCCGCGGCTTCGGGGTCTCCAACACGGGTGCCGCGCAGATCGCCCGCCTCCAGGCCCGCCTGGACGTCCCGCTGGTCGCCAACCAGCTGGAGATGAGCCTGCACAGCCGCGCCTGGGTCGAGGCGGGGGTCCTGCTCAACACGCCCGAGGGGGCCGCGCACGGGTTCCCGGTCGGCACGCTGGAGCACTGCCAGGAGCACGGCATCCGTCTCCAGGCCTGGGGCGCCCTGGCGCGGGGACGTTTCACCGGCGGCCAGCAGACCCCCGCCGAACACGCCACGGCCGAGCTCCTGGCCGACCTCGCCCGCCGCAAGGACACCACCCCGGAGTCGGTCCTGCTGTGGTGGCTGACGCGGCACCCCGCCGACATCGCCCCGGTCATCGGCACCGCCCGCCCCGACCGCATCCGTGCCTGCCGCGACGCCTCCCTGCGCGCGCCCGACCTCACGCACGAGGAGTGGTACGCCCTGTGGACCACCGCCCGGGGCCTTCCGCTGCCCTGAGCCAGGGGCCGGTCAGAGGCCGGTCAGGCCGCTGCCGATGCGCTTCCACAGGGAGCGCGTGGCCCCGAAGCCGCTCTCGTGCTCCCAGACGTGGGTGCACCCCGGGCACTGGAGGTGGAGCAGGCTCCCGGTGTTGGAGAGCAGGTAGCGCCAGTGCTCCGAGCAGCTCCGGCGTTCCCCGCACGGGGCGCACCCGCGGGCGTCATCGCAGTTCGGGCAGGCCACCCAGGCGCGTCGCCCGATGTCGGCCTGCGGGTCAAGCGGCAGCACGGCCGCCCCCGCGCGCGGGCAGCACCCCGGCCGCGACGAGCTCGTCGTACACGCGCTGCTGCTCCGCGTCGAGGCCGGAGTACAGCAGGTCGTACGCCGCCTCCTCGCCGCGCAGCACCTCGATGGGGTCCCAGTCGGGGCCGAGGGCGGCCATCACCTGGGCGCGCCGGGCCACCTCCTGAGAGGACAGGTCGACGTCGAAGGGCACCAGGGCGGGGCCACCGGGCTCGGTGGGGCCGCCGGGGCCGGTGGGGGGCATCCGGTCGTGGGGGGTCATACCTCGAAGTTAGGTAACCCTTCTTTCCCCGGTCAAGGGAGGGTGGGCGGAGTCACAGCAGGCCGCCGGGCGGCCGTATGGGCGCCACTACTGTGGGGGATACATGTATCCGCGGAGTGATCCCGCGACGCATTCGATTCAGGGGGAATGGAATGGCGACTCGGCCTGACGTGCTCGATCTGCTGGAACTCAGTCCGGACTTCGTCCGCGACCCGTATCCGGTCTACGCGCGACTGCGGGCCGAGGGGCCCGTCCACCACGTACTCACGCCGGACCGCCAGGACGTCTGGCTGGTCGTCGGACACGAGGCGGGCCGCACGGCCTTCACCGATCCCCGGCTGAGCCGCGACTGGCGCCGCTCCGGCGACATCGGCAAGATCATCAACACCGAGCAGGACCACCCCGCGCTCGCCCACATGCTCATGGCCGACCCGCCGGACCACACCCGGCTGCGCCGTCTGGTGGCACGCGCGTTCACCCCGCGGCGGATCGAGACCCTGGCCCCGCGCATCCAGGAGATCACCGACGACCTGCTGGACGCCATGGCGGCGCTCCCGGAGCGGCAGGCCGACCTGGTGGACGCCTTCGCCTTCCCGCTGCCCATGACCGTGATCTGCGAGCTGCTCGGGGTACCGGAACTGGACCGCGGGGCGTTCCGCGGCTGGTCCAACGAGATGGTCTCCCGCACCAGCCCGGAGGCCGAGGCCGCCGCGTACGCGCAGATGCCCCGGTACCTCGTCGGGCTCATCGAGGCCAAGCGCGCCGCGCCCGGCGACGACCTCCTCAGCGCGATGATCCACGCCGTCGACGAGGGCGGCGACAGCCTCTCGCCCGACGAGCTCATCGGCATGTGCGTCCTGCTCCTCATCGCGGGGCACGAGACCACCGTCAACATGATCGGCAACGGGATGCGGGCACTGTTCGCCCACCCCGACCAGCTCGCCGACCTGCTCGCGAACCCCGGTCTGCTGGACGGGGCGATCGAGGAGATGCTCCGTTACGACGGGCCGGTGGAGACCTGCACCGACCGTCTCGCCCTGGAGGACGTGGAGATCGGCGGGGTGGTGATCCCGGCCGGCTCCGCCGTCCTGATCGCCATGGCCGACGCGGACCGGGACCCGGCGCGCTTCGCGGACCCGGACCGTTTCGACATCCGCCGTGACGCCCGCGGCCACATCGCCTTCGGCCACGGCCTGCACCACTGCCTCGGGGCGCCCCTGGCCCGCCTGGAGGGCCGCATCGCGCTCCGCTCCCTGCTGGACCGCTTCCCGGGCCTCACCGACGGCGCCGACGGGGACGAGCCGGCCTGGGTGCCGGGCATGCTGATCAGGGGCGTACGGGAGCTGCCCGTCCGCTGGTGATCCGGTTCGGGGAGGGGCCGCACCCGTGGCCCCTCCCCGTCAACAGGGGCCGGGCGTCGTGCCGGGCTCCGGAGGGTACGGGACCACGGCGGCCGACGGGTCGTCGGCCGGCCCCACCGGCCGGCGTTGACGGGCGAAGGCGTGGGCGAACTCCACCGGGTGATCGAGCGTCAGCGTGGCCGCGCCGCCGGCCCCGGGGGGCCCGGAAGGCGACGGGGTTCCGCCGTCCACCCGGTACCCCGTGCGGATGAGTTCCCCGTCCGGGCCGCTGTGGTCCACGGCGGCGAAGCCGTCCGCGTCGGGGCCCCACTGCCCGCCGACCCGCCACGTGTAGCGCAGTTCCAGCAGGCCGGGACCGGGGCAGCTCCAGTGGAACCGGCCGACGCTCAGCTCGGAGCTGAAGCTTTCGAAACGGCTCCAGCCCCGGCCGTCGGGCAGGAAGACGAGTGCACTGGTTTCCATCGCGCCCTGTTCCAGGGGCGCGCTGTCCCACAGGCCGGTCAGACGTTCGTCGAGAGGGGTCACCGCCCGATCATGGCCGATCCGGGCCCGGCGGCGACACCCCCTCCTTCCGGTGCGGGGGAGCCGACCCGGTCAGGCCTGCCGGATCGCTGACACCTCGAACTCCAGGACGACCTTGTCGCCGACCAGGACGCCGCCGCCCTCCAGGGCCGCGTTCCAGGTGATCCCGTACTCCTTCCGGCTGATCGGCACCGAACCCTCGAACCCCACCCGCAGGTTCCCGAACGGGTCGGTCGCGCTGCCCTGGTACTCGAACTCGATGCCGATCGGCCGGGTGACGTCCTTGATGGTGAGGTCGCCCGTCACGCGGAAGTGGGTTTCGTCCAGCGGCTCCACGCCGGTGGACACGAAGGTGATGTCCGGGAAGTTCGGGGCGTCCAGGAAGTCGTTGGTGCGCAGGTGGCCGTCGCGCTGTTCGTTGCGGGTGTCGATGCTGGCGGCCTTGATGGTGACCGTCGCCGACGACTTCGCGGGATCCGTGCCGTCCAGGTGGGCGGTGCCTTCGAACTCGTTGAAAGCCCCGCGGACCTTGGTGACCATCGCGTGCCGGGCCACGAACCCGATCTGGGTGTGGGCGGGGTCGAGGGAGTAGTTCCCTGTGAGCGAAGTGAGGGGGGTCGTGGTCATGGACCTGCTCCGCGGGGGCTGGGGGACGGGGGGGAAGCGCTGGACCACGCTAGCCAGACCCGCCCTGACGGGCGCGTGCGACCACGCCCACCGCGCCCGCGCGTCACCCGATCGGCGACCGAGGACGACGGGCGCGTTCCTGACCCGGGTCCCGTCGGAGGAGGCGGCCACATGGAGCACCCGCCGGGAGGCGGCGCCGCCCTCGGGGTACCGCTGCCGAGAAGGGGCCGGCGTCCGTCCGGGCACCGCCCGGGCCCGAGCACCGGCCCCGGCCCGCGCACGTCCCACGCGTAAGGACCCCCCATGCGGCACGTCACCCTGAACAACGGCGTCGAGATGCCGATTCTCGGCTTCGGCGTCTACCGGATTCCGCCGGAGGAGACCGAGCGGGCCGTCGGCGAAGCCCTCGCCGCCGGCTACCGCTCCTTCGACACCGCGGCCGCCTACGGCAACGAGGAGGCCGTCGGCCGCGCGATCAGGAGCAGCGGCGTCCCGCGCCACGAGCTGTTCGTCACCACCAAGCTGTGGATCTCCGACGCCGGCGAGGACAGGGCCGGCCCCGCCTTCCACACCTCGCTGCGCAAACTCGGCCTGGACCACGTGGACCTGTACCTGATCCACCAGCCGTACGGGGACGTCTACGGCTCCTGGCGCGCCATGCAGAACCTCCAGCGCGAGGGGCTGGTCCGGGCCATCGGGGTCTCGAACTTCCATCCCGACCGGCTGCTGGACCTGATGGACCACAACGAGATCACCCCGGCGGTCAACCAGGTCGAGACCCATCCCTTCCACCAGCGCACCGGCGATCAGGAACTGATGGCCGAGCGCGGGGTCCAGATCGAGTCCTGGGGGCCCTTCGCCGAGGGCCGGAACAACCTCTTCACCCATCCTGTGCTCGCCCGCATCGCCACCGCGCACGGCAGGTCGGTGGCACAGGTCGTACTGCGCTGGCTGGTCCAGCGGCAGGTCGTGGTGATCCCCAAGTCGGTGCGCCCGGAGCGGATGGCGGAGAACCTCGACGTCTTCCGCTTCGAGCTCACCGCCGAGGACATGGCGGACATCGCGGCCCTGGACACCGGGGCGTCGGTGTTCTTCGACCACCGCGACCCGGCCGTGGTCAGCCGACTCGGCAACGTCACCATCGGCACCTGAGGAACGGCCGGGCGGCCGTCCTCACGGTGCCGGCGCAGGCGCCGGCACGGGGCGGCGCAGCAGGTAGAGCGCCGCCGCGGCGATCAGGACGGCCATACAGGCGATGAACACCAGTCCGGCACCCTCCAGCCCGAGCGGGCCCGTCAGCACCCCCACGCCGATCACCGGCAGCGAGATGCCCGTGTAGGCCACCACGAACAGGGTGGAGATCACCGCCGCCCGGTGGTGCGGCGGGGACGCCCCGGCCACCGCGGACAGGGACCCCCGGAAGGCCAGCCCCTGCCCCACGCCGCCCACCAGCGCACTCAGCACCACCAGCGCCAGCAGGTCCCAGCGCAGCGCCCCCGCGAGCAGTGCCAGCCCCGCGAGGAGTACGGCGCAGCCCAGCGGCAGCGACCGCCGTACGCCCACCCGGCCGACCGCCAGCTGCCCGGCGGTCGAGGCGAAGAAGGCGAGCGCGACGACCAGTCCGCTCACCGCCGGGTCGTGAACGCCGAGGGACCCGGCGAGAAACGCCGGGCTGACCGAGGTGAACACCCCGAACAGCGCGAACCCCACGAACGAGGCGATCGCCGCCGGTCCGAACACCGGCCGCACCTGTGCGGGGAGCCGGAGCCGCTGGGGCCGTACGGTGCTCAGCGGACGCCGCTCCCGTACGGTCTCCGGCAGCCGTGCCAGCACCGCCGCCGAGCCCGCCACCAGCGCCAGGTGCACCCAGAAGGGCAGGTACAGCGGCCAGGGCGCGTACTGCGCGAGCAGTCCGGCGAGCAGCGGACCGCACCCGAGCCCGCCCATGTTGGCGGCCGTCGCCACGAACGTGGCCCGGGAGGTGCCGCCGTGCGGGGCCAGCTCCATCACGAACACCGTCGCCGCGCCGGTGAACAGCCCGGCGGAGAAGCCCGACAGGACCCGTCCCGCGTACAGCCAGCCGAGGCCCGAGGCGCACAGGAAGCAGACGGCGCTGCCGGCAGCGCACGCGAGGCCCGTCCAGAGCACGGGCCGCCGCCCCACCGCGTCCGAGGCGTTGCCCGCCAGCACGAGCACCCCGATGACCGCGAAGGCGTAGACCGCGTACACGACGGTGACGGTCAGTTCGGAGAAGCCGAACTCCTCCTGGTAGAGGCCGTAGAGGGGGGTCGGGAGCGTGGTGCCCGCCATGCACACGGCGAACACGGCCCCGGCGAGCAAGCACTGGCGCCACTGCCGGCGATCACCGTCCATGCCGCCGAAGGTAACCCCGCGCGGGTCCCCGTGCCCGGCGCGCGCCGGGCACGGGGGCAACCGGGGGCGGGGTGACGGGCGTCCCCCTGCGGGGGTGGTGTTCATGACAGAGATGGTCCGACCGGGGTGGCGGCTCGCCACCGTGGCCCTGCCCGGCCTCGCCGCCGGGGCCGTGTACGCAGGGGCGAGCTGGTGCTACGCGGCCTCCTCCGCGCCCTCGGGGGCGGTCGCCGTGGTCGGCGGAGCCGTGCTGATCCTCGGCGTCTGCGCGGCGTACTCCGTGCTCGTCGGCGGCGCCGGCGGCCTCTTCGGGGCGCTGCTGCTGTCCCTGGGGCTGCTGCTGGCCGTGGCGGCGGCCGACCAGACGGCGGCCCGCACTGCCGCCGCCACCTGTGCGGTGCGCGAGGTGCACACCAGGGTCCAGAACTCCGCGGGGGAGGGGGCGCCGCCCACGCGGACGGTGTACCGGCTCGTACTGGACTGCCCGGGGGGCTACCCGGCCGAACTCAAGGAGGACCGGCCCGTCGCCGGGCAAGGACAGCGGATCCGCGTCGCCTTCGACCCGGCGCACCGGGTGTCCCCCGAGCTGGAGGGGCGTACGCGGCCCTGGAAGGCCGGCCTGTGGGGCGCGGCCCTGATCGGCCTCAGTACGGTGATCGCCTGGGCGAAGCGGCGCCCCTGCCGGGAGGACCGGGCCTGACCCGACGCGCCCGGCGCCCCGTCCGCCGCGGGCCGGGTTCATCCGGCCGGCCGCGCAACGGATGCCGCCGGAGCGCCGTCGGTGCAGGCTGCGGGCAGGAGAGCCACCACCGCACAGACGAGGATCCGCCATGTCCCACCACCGGCGCACCGGCGTCATCACCGGGGTCGCAGCCCTGCTGCTCACCGCCACCGCCTGCTCGGGCCTGGGCCGGAGCACGGTCGGCATGCTCACCTTCCGCGGCCACGACTCCCCGGTCGCGCTCTCGTACTCCAACACGAACGTCAACGGCTGCCACCGCATCAACCTGCCGCGCGGCGCCACCCACGTCGAGAACAACACCCTCGTCGACGTCGTCCTGTACCGGACGGAGAACTGCGAGAAGACCGACCGGGCGGACGGCGTCTACGTCGCCACCACCCTCTCGAACGTGACGGCTCCGGTCTCCCTGCCCTGGCGCAGCTTCAGCGTCATCCACTGACGCGCCGTACGGGGTGCCGCCGGCCCCGCCGCGGGGGCGGGGCCGGCGGGACGGTGTCACCAGTAGATGACCACGTACCCGTTGCCGCCGTCCTTGCCGTTGCCACCGGGCCGGGCGGCCTCGCCGCCGGTGCCGCGCTCGCCGCCGTTGCCGCCGGCCACGGTGTTCGGCGGCAGCCCGACGATGCCGTCGGGGGCGACCCCGCCCGTGCCGTTGGAGCTGCCGTTGCCGCCGTTCAGGTTGACCCCGCCGGTGGAGCACCAGCCGGTGCCGCCGGCCCCGCCCGCGCCGTTGGCGCCGTCGACGACCCCGCCACCCGCGCCGCCGCCGCCCCCGCCTCCGCCGGTCGCGTTGAGCAGGAGCGTGCTGTCCGACGAACGGGTCAGCGAGGAGGCGGTGCCCGCGGTGCCGGCACCGCCGGCCGAGCCGGGGCCGCGCGTGGTCGCGGCCGGACCACCCGCGCCGCCGTCGCCGCCGTCGCCGACGTCCACCCCGTACGCGGTCTGCGGGGTCACCTGGACGGCGCACCAGGTGAAGCCGCCCGCACCGCCGCCACCGCCGTTGCCGCCGTTGTAGGCACGGGCAGAGCTGAGTCCGCCTCCGCCACCGCCGCCGCCCCCGCCACCGGCACCCCACGCCTGGACGAACACCGAGGTGACGCCCGGCGGCGGGGTGAAGGTGTTGTCGGAGGTGAACTGCTGCAGCCCGTGGATGACCTGAGGGGGCTTCTTCTTGTCCTTGTCCTTCTCCTTGCCCCAGTCGTCCCCGTCGTCGTCCCTGTTCCCGCCGTGGTCCTTGTCCTTGTCCGACGGGTTCTGCTTGTGCTGGGCGGCGGGCGCCGGCTTCGGGCCCGAGGGCCCCGGCCCGTGGGCGGACGCGGCCGGAGCCATCGCCACCACCTGGCCGGTCAGGGACGCCGCGGCGGCCAGGGAGGCGAGGAGGACCCGGGAACGGACGCGGGGCCGCCTGGTCGTTACGGGATGCTGCTTGAGGTTCATGAGTTCCTTCACCGCCGGCCGCCGAAGGGGCCGCGGGAGTGCGAGGGGACAGGTGCGTGGGCGTCTGGGCTTCCCGTGGGCCGGGCGTCCCCGCCACGCGACGCCCATCCCAGCGGTCCCCGCCCGTGAGCCGCCGTTGGCGGGGCCGGGGCTGTCGACCAGGCAGGTGAGCGGTTCGCCGGACCGGAGCAACGCTGGGCCGGCCGGGGTAGCCGGTGTCACGGAGACGACCGGCCGTCGTTGCCTTGACATGACCGACTTGATGGTGAAGATCCCCGCCGACTGGCTCGCCCGCGTTTTCCTCTCGCTGCGCCGCAGCGCCCTCGACGACGCCCAGGCCGTCGCCGCCGAGCTGTGGCCGTTCACGGAGCAGCCCGGGCAGCGGGTGCCCGTGCCCCGGGCCACGGTGATGCGTACGGAACGGGCCCTGCGGGGGGAACTGGCCCGCGTCGGGGAACCCGGACGCCGCGCCCGCCTGCACGAGGAGACCGCACAGCTGATCAGCGCCCGCCTGGGCACCGGGGACCGCTGACCCTGCGCGGGCTTCCCGGCTCCCGCCCGGGGCCTACCCGGCCGCCCGCCCGCCCCGCGCACCCGCTCCGGGCCGCCGGCCCCAGGCGGTGATCAGCCCGGGTGACAGGGCGGCGCAGTCGGGGGAGTCCAGGTAGCGGACGGCCGCGTCCACGGCGGCGTCGTCCACGAGCCCGGTCGCGGTCATCGCCGTCCGGGCCCGGTCCCAGGTGTCGGCCCAGAAACGGCTGATGGGGCTCCCCGGGAGCAGCGGCGGGACGTGGATCTCGGCGGCCACCTCCGTCAGCCCGGCGGCGCGCAGCAGCTCCGGGTACCGGGGCGTCCAGTCGACGTCGGTGCCGATGGTCGCCCGCAGCCCCTGCCACATGGCGCGCACGGCCCGTGTGTACGGGGTCGCGGGCGCCGCCGCGGTCGTCAGGTCCACGGCATCGCCGAGCACCAGCACCCCGCCGGGGACCAGCAGACGGGCGAAGCGGGAGATCAGACGCTCCCGCTCGGGCAGGTGCATCAGGACGAAACGGGCGTGCACCAGGTGGAAGCGCCCGGGATCGAAGGCGGGGTCGCCGATGTCCGCCTCCAGGGTGGCCAGGCCCGGCTGTGGACGGGAGGCCAGGAAACGGACGTCGCGGTCGACGGCCAGCACGCTCGTCACGCCGGCCCGCGTCAGCAGCCCCCGGGCGACGCTGCCGGTGCCCGCGCCCAGTTCCAGGCAGCTCCAGCCGGGTCCCGCGCCCAGGGCCGTCAGCCGGGCGAGCGTGATGTCGTCGTAGGCGAGCGCGCCGAGGTCGATGCGCTCGCCCTCACCGGCCTGCTCCGGCCGGAACACGGCCGTGCCGTAACGGCCCGGCACGTCGTCACCGGGCCGGGGCCCGTCGCCCGCCGACGCCTGTGCGCCCATGGATCGGTCACCGCCTCCCGCTCACGCCGGCCCGGCCGGCGCGTGGCGCACGGCACCGGGGCCGTGGCTCCAGTATCGGCGGGAGCCGGCGGGGCGGCACGGCGGTCACCCGGGCGTCGCGGGTCGGGCAGGATCCGGACGGGACGGCCTAGCGCGGCGCCGTGTCATCGGCCGGGAAGGCGGGGCCGTGGCCCGGGACGATCACGTCCGCGGCGTCCAGTACCCGCAGCCGGGAACGGAGCAGCACCTCGTGGTCGGGGGCCACCGGGTCCTCGACCGGGCCGTTCGGCCGCCACCACAGGTCGCCCACGAACGCCACGACCCCCGCCTCCGTGCCCGCCAGCAGCGTGATGTCCTCCGCGCTGTGCCCCGGGGTGCGGATCAGCCGCAGGGACGGGGCGAGCTCGTATCCCTCGGCGTCGCGGTCGGTCCACTGGTCGTTCCGGTAGATCGCCTTGTGGTCGTGGACGCGGGCCTCGCCGAACAGGCCGACGTTCATGGTGTTGTCCGGGTGGTGGTGACTGAGCACCACGTCGGTGATGTCGTCGGGGCCGAGTCCCAGCGCGGCGAGCGGGCCGAGGATCCGGTCACGGCCGGCCACCATGCCCGGGTCGACGATCACATGGCGGTCCCCGTCCGTGACGTAGGAGACGGTGGCGGCGACGCCGGGGCCCGTGGAAAGGGTGTAGCCGGTGGTCAGGATCGTGTACGCGGCGCTGCGGCCGAGCGGGGTGTCGTTCATGTGCCCCAGTCTTCGCGAGCCGCCGCACCGCGACGAGTGGCCGTACTGCCACCCATCGCAGGAAACGTGCCAACACGTGGCACACTCTCCCCATGCCGCCCTTCGCGACCGTCGCCGCCTACGCCCCGCCCGGAGTGGGAATGCTCGGGGCCGCGATCGTCTCCGAGGTGTTCGACCTGCGCGGCCAGGGCCTGCCCCCCTTCGACTTCGCCCTGTGCACCGAACGCCCCGGCACGGTGCGCACCGACGTCGGCCTGCCCCTGCTCGTCGAACACGACCTGGAGCGGCTGGCCTCGGCGGACCTGGTGATCGCCCTGCCCTGGGCGGACTTCCGCACCCCGCCCGGTCCGGCCGTGCTCGACGCGCTGGCCCGCGCCCACGCGCGCGGGGCCCTGGTCGCGGCCCACTGCGTCGGCACCTTCGCGCTCGCCGCGGCAGGGCTCCTCGACGGGCTGCGCGCCACCACGCACTGGCGCTTCGCCGGCCTGCTGGCCGGGCGCCACCCCGCGATCAGCGTGGAGGCGGACGCGCTCTACGTCGACGAGGGCCGAATCGTCACCGGTGCCGGCGCCGCCGCGGGCTTCGACCTGTGCCTCCACCTCCTGCGGCGCGAGCACGGTGCGGCGACCGCCAACGCCATCGCCCGCGACCTGGTCCTGCCGTCCCACCGCGACGGCGGGCAGGCCCAGTACCTCGCCACCCCCGTACCCGAGGACTGCCAGGACGAACGCCTCGCCGACGTGCTCGCCTGGGCCCGTACGCACCTCCACGAGCCCCTGCCCGTCGGCGAACTGGCCCGCCGCGCCCTGATGAGCCGGCGCTCCTTCGCCCGCCGCTTCACCGCCGCCACCGGAACCACCCCGCACGCCTGGCTCCTCGGCCTGCGGCTCAGCCGCGCCGAGGAACTCCTGGAGACGACTGACCTGCCGGTCGAGGAGGTCGCCCGCCAGGTCGGCTACGGCAGCGCGGCCGTGCTCCGCGCCCAGTTCGTGCGCCGCCGCGGAGTACCGCCCCGCACCTACCGCCGCTCGTTCACGCGCACCCCGTAGTCGGGCAGGTCGATGTTCTCGGCGGCCTTGCGGGCGATCTTCGCGGCCATGTCCTTTCCCGGCAGGTAGGGCATGAGGCGGTAGTAGCGGTTGAGGAACGCCGCGAGGAAGCGGCTGCCCGGGACCATCAGTTTCGCCACCCCGTCGCCCATCTTCTGGCAGCCCTCCGCGTACGCGCGCATCCGCTCCTCGTAACGGGCGAAGGCGACGTGGTGGTCGCCCGCCGCGGCGGCCAGTTCCCCCGCCAGGACGTACGCGCCTACGAGCGCCAGGCCCGAGCCCATCCCCGACAGCGAGGAGGGGCAGTACGCGGCGTCGCCGACCAGGCAGACCCGGTCCCGCGACCAGGTGTCCATCCGCACCTGAGCGACGGAGTCGAAGTAGAAGTCCGGCGCGCGCCGCATGTCCCGCAGCAGCCGCTCGCATTCCCAGCCGTTGCCGGAGAACTGCTCGGCCAGCACGTCCTGTTGGCGTGCCGCGTCCCGGCGGTCGAGGTCCAGCTCGGGTGAGGCGAAGTAGAAGACGGCCTTGGCCTCGGTGTTGTCGCGGGCGCTGTACATCGCCGCCAGCCGGCCCACGGTGCGGTAGGCGTGGCCCGTGCGGTCGAGGCCGAGGTGGTTGTCGGTGGTGAAGATCGCGCAGTGGACGCCGAGGTGGCGCACGAACCGGTCGTGCGGCCCGAACGCCAGCCTCCGGGTCGTCGAGCGCATTCCGTCGGCCCCGATCACCAGGTCGAACCTGCGGGGCGCGCCGTGTTCGAAGGTGACGTCCACGCCGTCCGCGTCCTGGGTCAGGGAGGTGATCGAGTCCCCGAAGACGTACTCGGTGTGGTCCTCCGTGGCGTCGTGGAGGACCCGGGCGAGGTCACCGCGGAGCACCTCAAGGTCCCCCGCGAACAGGTCGGCGGGGAGGGTGGCGCGGGTCCGGCCGTCGGTGTCCACGTAGCTCATCGAGCCCGTGTGGGTGCGGACGGCGTCGAGTTCCCCGAGGAGGCCCATCCGGTCGAGGACGGACAGGTGGGCCCGGCCGCGGAAGTCGACGGCGTAGCCGCCCTCCCGCAGGGCGGGGGCGCGCTCGACGATGGTCGGGCGGAAACCGTGCCGGTGGAGCCAGTAGGCGAGGGCGGGGCCCGCGACGGAGGCGCCGGAGATCAGGACCGTGGTGTTCTTCTGCGTGTTCGTCATGCGGGTCAGCCTGTACGGGGCGGCTCACCGGGCGCTCACATCCGGCTGACCGCCTCGGTGAGCGGCTCCGGCAGGCCCAGGATGCGCAGCGCCTCCCGGGTGTCCCGGCCGGTGAGCGTCCGGGCGTAATCGGCGGCCTCCCGGGCGCGGTCCCGGGCCGTCACCCCGTCGCCGCGCAGCCCGGCGACGAGGGAGAGGCCGGCGAGGATGCGGACCCGGTTGCCCGCGCTCTTGACCCAGTGCGGGTCGGCGCGTTCCAGGGCCTCGGCGTACAGGCGCTCCGCCCCGCCCGGATCGGCCGCCAGGAGGGCCATGTCGCCGAGTCCGCGCAGGGCGGCGGCCAGGCCCGCCGGGCTGCCGGCGCTCCGGGCCAGGGCGGCGGCCTGCGCGTAGTCGGCGCCGGCGGCCGCCGGATCCGCGTCGACGACGTGGTCGCCCCGGTTGACCAGCAGGTCGGCGCTGTCCTCCAGGGCCCCGAGCTCCTGGGTCAGCGCGAGCGCCTCGTCGGTGAGGGCGACGGCCCGCGCACGGTCCCCCTGCGCGCCCGCGAGGCCCGCGAGTACGTCCAGCGCCAGCGCCCGGCCCCACCGGTCACCCACCGCCCGGAAACCGTCCGCGGCCTCCGCGAAGGCCGCTTCCGCTCCCGCGCCGTCCCCTTCGCCGAGGGGCCCGAACCCCGCCACGTAGCGGGCGGCCGCCCGTACCCACGGGTCGCCGCAGTCGTGTTGGGCCGAGACGAGGGCGAAGGCCTCGCCGGGGTCGCTCTCGGTCGCGTTGCGCATCATCCACGACAGCAGCACCACCGGGTAGCGGCCCGTCCGGCCGCCCGGCCAGGCGGCGGCGAGTTCCCGCCCGGCCCGCGCGCGGTGGCGCCGCCACACGGCCGCGCCGCCGTCCCCGGCCGCGGCCAGCAGCACGCAGACCGCGTACTCCTCGCCGGAGCCCTCCGGCACCTGCGTGCCGACGCCCTCCAGCAACGCGGCGGCCTGCGGGGAGACGGAGGCCCAGACGCCGCGGATCCACAGGTAGGAGGAAGCCGAGGCGAGGAGTTCCAGGCCCGTCTCCCACCGGCCCGCCTCGATGGTCCAGGCCAGCGCCGCGATCAGGTTCCCGTGCTCGGCCGACAGCGCCACGAGCCGGCGCAGCTGATCGCCGCCCCTGGTGTCCGGATCGGCCGCCCGCACCAGGTCCAGGAGGAGCCGGGCGTGGACCCGCCGTACGTCCTCGTCCTCGGCCGCCGCCTCCAACTGCTCGGCGCCGTACGCGCGGATCGTCTCCAGCATCCGGTAGCGGCCGCCCGAGACCTCCAGGAGCGACTTGTCGATCAGGGACTCCAGCGTGTCGCCGTCCGCTCCGCACACCCGCCGCGCCGCGTCGGGCGCCGCGCCGCCGGCGAAGACGGTGAACCGCCGCGCGGCACGCTGCTCGGACTCGGAGAGCAGCTCCCAGCTCCAGGCGACCAGCGCCCGCAGGGTCCGGTGGCGTTCCTCGGCGCTGCGGTTGCCGCGGGCCGCGCCGATCCCGAGCCGGTCGTCCAGCCGGCCCGCCAGGTCCTCCGGCTCCAGCGTGCGCAGCCGTGCCGCCGCGAGCTCGATGGCCAGCGGCAGGTTGTCCAGGGCCGCGCAGATCCGGCCGACCGTCTCCGGGGCGGGAGCCGGCCCCCGCCGCACCGCCGCGGCCCGCTCGGTGAACAGCCGGGCGGCCGCCGTGTCGTCCAGCGGCCGCACCGGCCAGAGGCTCTCCCCGATGACGGCGAGCGGCTCGCGGCTGGTGGCGAGCACGCGCAGCCGCGGACAGGCCGCCAGCAGGCGGGACGCCAGCAGGGCGGCCCCGTCAACGAGGTGCTCGCAGTTGTCCAGCACGAGCAGCAGCGCCCGGTCGGACAGGGCCATGACCAGGCGCTCCACGGGCGTCTGCCCGGTGGGCCCCAGCTGCAGCCCGCTCTCCCGCAGGCCGAGTGCCCCCAGCACCGCCTGCGCCGGATCGGCTCCCTCGCGCACCTGGGCGAGCTCGACGAAGCACACCTCGTCGCCGCTGTCCGCCGCGACCTCCACCGACAGCCGGGTCTTGCCGACCCCGCCGGGGCCGACGAGGGTGACCAGCCGGGCCGCCCGCAGGAGGGAGGACACTTCCTCGACCTCCGTGGCGCGGCCGACGAAGGAGGTCAGCTGGGCCGGGGGAGCGGTGGGGCCCGACGAGGGGCTCGCGCTCAGCAACTCCCGGTGGAGTGCGGTCAGATCGGCCGACGGGTCCGAGCCGAGCTCGTCCGCCAGGTGCCGGCGGGTCTCCTCGAACACGACCAGTGCCTCGCCCTGCCCGCCCTCGGCGGCCAGGGCCCGGATCAGCAGCCCCGCCAGCCGTTCCCGCAGCGGATGACGGCCCACCAGCTCGCGCAGTTCGGCCGCGACCGCCCGGTGTCCGCCGAGCCGCAGCTCGGCCTCGATGCGGTCCTCCAGGGCGGCGAGCCGCCCCTCCTCCAGCCGTGCGGCGGCGGCCCCGGCCGTCCGGCTCTCGGCGAGGTCGGCCAGGGCCGGCCCCCGCCACAGGTCGAGCGCCTCGCGCAGGAGCGGGACCGCCCGCGCGGCGTCGCCGGCGTCGAGCGCCTCCCGCCCCTCGCGGGCCAGCCGCTCGAACCGGCAGGCGTCCACATCTTCCTGACGTATCGTCACCCGGTAGCCCGCACCGGTGCGTTCGATCGCCGCCGGGCCCAGGACCGCGCGCAGCCGGGACACCTGGGAGTGCAGCGCGTGCGTCGACGTCGCCCCGTGCGGGGCCGTCTCCTCGGCCAGCAGGTCGGCCGAGACGACCTCCCCGGGCCGCACGAGCAGCAAGGTCAGCAGCGCCCGCCGGGCCGGCCCTCCCAGGGCGACCTCCGTGCCGTCGTCGTGCCGTGCCAGAGTCTCGCCCAGGATGGAGAAGCGCATGCGGGCGATTATCCACGAGCGGAGATCACCCCAGGGGGCCGAGGTAGGTTCCGCCGGAGACGTCGACGGTCTGCCCGGTCACCCACCGCCCGTGCGGACCCGCCAGGAAACCGACGACGTCGGCCACGTCCTCGGGCTCACCGAGCCGTCCCAGCGCGGTGATCGACTCCAGTGCGGCCACCACCTCGGGAATGGCGGTGTATCCGGCGGTCATGTCGGTGCGCACCGCACCCGGCGCGACCGTGTTCACCGTGATCCCGCGCCGGCCCAGTTCGTTGGCCAGCGAGGGCGCCAGGGCCTCGATCGCCGCCTTGGTGACGGTGTAGCCGATCTGCGTGGTCACCGCGAACCGGCTGGCCGTCGAACCCATGTTGATGATGCGTCCGCCGCCGTTGAGCAGCGCCAGCGCCCGCTGGATCACGAAGAACGGCGTGACCACGTTGACGGTGAGCAGGTTCGCGAACTCCTCCGGGCCGAGCGTGTCGACCGAACTGCCTGAACCCACACCCGCGTTGTTGACCAGGATGTCCAGCCCGCGGCCGGCCAGCCCCTCGGTCAGCCCGTCGAACAGCCGCTCCACGGCGTCCGCTTCACCGAACCGCGCCCGTACCGCGAACCCCTGCCCGCCCGCTTCCTCGATCAGGGCCAGGGTCTCCCGGGCGGCGGACTCGTTGCCGCCGTAGTGGACGGCGACCAGGGCGCCCTCGGCGGCCAGCCGCAGCGCGATCGCCCGTCCGATGCCCCGGGATCCGCCCGTCACCAGTGCCGTCTTGCCGTTCAGCGTGGCCATGGTCCGCTCCCTCGTCCAGTGGCCGGCTCTCGGTCGATCCGGCGACGAGGACCACAGTGGCGACCCGGGCTCACCGCCGGCTCACCGTCCGCTCACCGTGCCCCGGGCGACGGGCCGTGATCGGGGGAGCGGTGCGCACACCGCTCCGCCGGCCGGGGGAACGCCCACATCCGGCCGACCCGGCCGACCGGGTCGGAGCGCCGCGCGTTTTGGCTCGGAACGAGCGGCCGACGCGCCCCGACGACGGCAGACTGGGCAGGTCAGCAGCCCCGTACGAGGAGGACCGCCCGTGCCCGTCCCGATCATCATCGACTGCGACCCCGGGCACGACGACGCCCTCGCGATCATGCTGGCCGCCGCCGACCCCGCGGTCGACCTGCTCGCCATCACCACGGTCGCCGGCAACCAGACGTTGGAAAAGACCACCCTCAACGCCCGCCGCGTCTGCACCATCGCCGGGATCACCGACGTGCCCATCGCCGCCGGGTGCGCACGGCCGTTGCTCCAGCCGCTCGCCGTCGCCGAGGACGTGCACGGCGCGTCGGGGCTGGACGGCCCGCGGTTCCCCCAGCCCACCGTCGACGTGGTGCCCGAGCACGCGGTCGACCTCATCCACCGCATCCTCCTGGAACACCCCGAACCGGTCACCCTGGTGCCGACGGCCCCACTGACCAACATCGCCCTGCTGCTGACGCGCCACCCCGACAGCGCCGCGCGGATCCGCGAGATCGTGCTCATGGGCGGGTCCACCGAACGGGGCAACCGCACCCCGGCGGCCGAGTTCAACATCATGACCGATCCGGAAGCCGCCGACATCGTCTTCCGCAGCGGGGTCCCCCTGACCATGTGCGGGCTCAACGTCACCCACCAGGCCCTCGCCACGCCCGAGATCCGGGCCCGCTTCGACGGCCTGGGCACCGAACTCGGCCGGGTCTGCTCGGAGCTGCTGGCCTTCTTCGCCTCGACGTACAGTCGCCTGTTCGGCATGCCCCACCCCCCGCTCCACGACCCCGTCGCCGTGGCCCGGGTCATCGATCCGGCGATCGTCGGCGTCAAGGACGCGAACGTCACGGTCGAACTGCACGGCCGCTACACGCGCGGGGCCACGGTCGTGGACCTCCACCGCTACCTGGACCGCCCCGTCAACGCGCGCGTCGCCGTGCACCTGGACGCCGAACGGTTCTGGGACCGCATGGTCACGGCCGTCGAGGTCCTCGGCTCCCGCCGCACGACGTAGCGCCGGGACACGGCCGCGCCCCGCACGGGACGGCGGGGTACGGCCGGACCGCCGCGCCGGGATCGGACCTGAGGGCTTTCGCGCGGACCCCTTGACCTGAAGCCCGGTCGAGGTTTTAGGCTCGACGCATTGATCATCATCTGGCGGCAGGGGGACGACACGGTGAATCTCGATACCGGAGCCACGTTCGACCGGGCACTCGTACTGGGCCCGGGAGGGCTGGTGGGTACGGCATGGATGGCCGGGCTGGCCGCTGGACTCGGCCGCGAGGGGGTGGACCTCGGGGACGCCGATCTGACCGTCGGCACGTCCGCCGGTGCCATCGTCGCCGCGATGCTGACCACCCGTCAGGATCTGGATCGGCTCGGCGTCCCGGCGAGCCGGCCCGCTCCGGCGGCCCCGCGGCGCGCGGTGGACCCGGCCGTGATGGCTTCGGTGTTCGCCGTCCTCGGCGATGCCGCGCTGGAACGCGGGGAGGCCCGGCGCCGGGTGGGCCGGATCGCGCTCGACCACGCCGACCCCGACGCCGAGGAGGCCCTGCTCGCGGGGCGCGGCGCCCTGATCGGCGCGAGCGACTGGCCGGACCGGCACTTCCTGGTCACGGCGGTGGACGCGGTCTCGGGCGAACCCGTCGTATGGGACCGCACGAGCGGCGTGCCGCTCGTGCACGCGGTGGCGGCGAGCAGCGCCTTCCCCGGGGCCGAACCGCCCGTCGGCATCCACGGGCGGCGGTACATGGACGGCGCCCTGCGCGCGGGGACGAACGCCGACCTGGCGGCCGGAGCCCGCGCACTGGTCGTCGTCGAACCGCTGGCGCACCTGTTCCCCGGCGAACCGCTGGAGCCGCAGTCGGCAGACGGTACGGGGCGGACCGTCGTGTCCGTCGCCCCCGACCCGGACGCGGTCCGGGTGTTCGGCTCCGACCTGTACGACCGGGCCAACTGGGAACCGGCCTACCGGGCGGGCCTCGGCCAGGCGGCCGCCACCGCCGAACGGCTGCGCGCGGTGTGGGTGCGCGGACAACACGGCTAGGCCGTTCCTCGGCGATCACCTCGCGGCCCGGACGTGAACGGCCGCGAGGTGGTGATCGCGAATCTGGTGGGCACCTGTGGGGGGTGGTCACAATCGACCGGTGCGAGTCACCGCCCTGGTGGTACTGATGGGCGTCAGTCAGAGGGCGGTTGTTCCTGCTCGCGCCGCGCAGTGTTCGCGAGCGGATCGGCCGGACCCCGCTGACCGGATTGGCCCCGGGGCGTAAGCCCGTGGGCTGATGTTGCGCGAGAGGGGTACGTGACAGGGTCGCCCTGTGCCCACGGAATGGCCGTTGCGGCACGGTTGACGATAGGGGGAGGGCTCTTGATCACTACGCCGTTCATCAGCCGGAAGGGCATGACGCGCCGCAGCATGCTGGGAGCCGCGCTGGCCGCCGGGACCGCCGTGCCGCTTGCCGCCGGTGCCGGCCGCGCGTGGGCCGCCCCGGCCGCCCCCGCCGCTGACCCGGCTGCGGCGCGGCTCACGCTGCCCGTGCCGACCGGGCCGTATCCGGTCGGTACGGTCCAGCTCCACCTCGTCGACCGGTCGCGTCCGGACGACATCGCGGGCCCAGGGCACTTCCGCGAGCTGATGGCCACCGTCTGGTACCCCGCCCGTGACGTCGCGCGGTACCCGGTGGCGCCCTGGATGCCGACCGGCGCGTTCCAGGCGTTCCTCGCCGACGTCGGGTTCAGTGATCTGGCCCCACTGGGGCCGCTCACCGTCGGCCGCGTGGGTGCTCCGGTGCGGCGAACGGGCCGACGGCTGCCCGTCGTCGTGTTCTCCCACGGCGCGCACAGCCACCAGGGCGACCACACCGTCATGGTCCAAGAGCTCGCCAGCCACGGATACGCGGCCGTGACGATAGCTCACCAGTACGACACCTACACCGAGTTCCCCGACGGCAGGCTCGCCGTCCCGCTCCGCGACAGGCCGGCACCGACGCTGCCCGGGGACTTCGCCGCCGACGTGCGCTTCGTCCTCGACTGTGTCGAGCAGCTCGCCGCCGGGCGCAATCCCGATGTCGACCACAGGGAGCTGCCGGCCGGGCTGCTCGGCTCCCTCGACCCGCGGCGCATGGGCGCGTTCGGCTGGTCGAAGGGCGGGACGGCCACCGCCTGCGCCACGCTCGCGGACGAGCGCATCCGGGCCGGGCTCAGCCTCGACGGCCCGATGCAGATGAACCCGCCACTGGCCGGCGACTTGGACCGGCCCTTCATGATGATGTCCGCCGCGTTCACCCGGGCCACGACTCCCGAGGCCGCAGCCTTCTGGTCGCACCTGCGCGGCTGGCGGCTGAACATCGAGGCCCAGGGCGCCGTCCACATCTCGTACGGCGACAACGAGGCGCTGTTCCCCCAGGTGGCGAAGCTGTACGGGTGGAGCGGACGGCAGCTTCAGGACGTGATCGGCACCCTCGATCCCGACCAGGCGGTGAAGATCCAGCAGGCGTTCCCGCTCGCGTTCTTCGACGAGCACCTGCGCCACCAGCGGCGGCACCTACTCGATGGGCCGTCCCCTGCCTTCCCGGCGGTGACGTTCCTCCCCTGAGCGCTCGGGGGACGGCACCAGTGGGCAGGAGCGAGGTGGGTCCGGGACCCATGGGTCCCGGACCGATCGGCGGGCTAACATCCGTCGCCGAGGTTGATCCCCGCCGCGGCGGCCGAGTGCACGGCCCAGAGCTGGATCAGCTCCATCGGGATGGCCGGGACGCTGAACCACACGGTGGTGCCGGCGAGCAGTCCGGGCCAGGTCTGTCCGAGTCGGAGGCCGTACCGGCCGCGCAGTCGCCTCGCGAGGAGCACGCACACCGCCACCGCTGCCACGCCGAGGGCCGCTCCGGCCCAGCCTGCGGCGTACTCCGTCGTCGGGAAGGGCAGGTGCCGGCAGGCTTCCCGCTGCCGGTCGGCCCACTCGTGCTGTATCTCCTGCGTGTGCAGGGAGGTTGCCACCCCGGCCGCGATCAGGAGCGGCACCATGACTGCCGCCGTCACGGTGCCGAGGGTGACGGCGCACCGGCTTGCGGGGTGGTCGCTCGTGGCGGGGGACGGGGAGGTTGGGGTGGTGGCCATCAGTGCCCATCCGGTTCCGGTCGCACACCGCTTCAACGCCGAGGCGGAGGCCCAGCCGTGGTGCGCTTCGGCCGCCGTATCGCTCGAATCAAGAGACTTGCGGAGGTTCGCCAGTGCCCTTCGCGGCGGCCGACTCTGCACTTCCGCCCTCTGCCGCACGTAGTACGTCTTGATATCTGCGTCCACGAAATCCCTCATGAGCGGTTTTGAGGAACACCCTAACCTCGACTGCGTGTTCAGTTCACCGGCGACGGGACGGAGCCTCATCCCGATCGGTGGACACGTCGACCGGTCGGGGAACCCGTGCGCAGGGCTTCCCGCCCGACATGAGGGTGAGCAGTCAACGAAACGCACATCGCATGCCCGTCAGAGACCCACCCGCCAGAGACCCGTACGGCTCCACTGCATCCACGGCCCGCGAGAAGTCGCACCACCACCTCGTCGGACCACTCCTCCCGCCACACCGTCGGCCGCCGTCGGGGTCGATGAAGCCGCATCCCTGCGGGGCAGGTGCTTCCTCGGCAGCCCGCCAGGACAAGGCGACCACCCTGCGCCGACGCGGCGCACCCCGGCGGCCGGCCTGGCCGCATGAGGCCAGGCACCTCCGTGCCACCCCGAACCTCTGGAACACCCCCGGGCCCGGACGACATGATCCTCTCAACGGCGCAGCAGTGGAGCGCCGGGGGGAACCGGGCCGGCGCCGATGGGCGCGCACCTGGAGCGCCACGTCATCACGGGTCAGTGCCCTGCGCACACGTGGCCCGTCTGCGTCCGAAATATGGGGGATTGTCATGTCTGTTCGCCGTCGACTGACCACGCTCGCGTCGGTCACCGCCACCGTGGCCGTCAGCTCGTCCGTGCTGCTGTCCCTGGGCACCGTCCCGGCCTCCGCCGCCAGCGTGGCGACCTGGGACAAGGTCGCCCAGTGCGAGAGCTCCGGCAACTGGGGCATCAACACCGGCAACGGCTACTACGGCGGCCTGCAGTTCTCGGCGTCGACCTGGCGGGCCTACGGGGGTACGGCCTACGCGGCCTACGCCCACCAGGCCACCAAGAAGCAGCAGATCCTGATAGGCGAGAAGGTCCTCGCCGGACAGGGCCCGGGCGCTTGGCCGAGCTGCGGCCGCCTCGCCGGACTCGGCAGCGACCACGCCGACCCCTACCCGGACGCGCCGACCCCGCCGGCCCCCGCGCAGTCGTGGAAGGCGCAGGTGCTGATCGGCTCCGGCAACGGCATCTACCACGCCACCCGCTTCGACAACGGCACCTGGACCCGCTTCGGGGACGTCGACAGCCAGGCGAGCGCCGTCCCTGGTGGGGTGCGCACCATCGCCGAGGCGGGCATCAACGGCGACACCCACGTCCTGGCCGTGAGCAACGAGGGCAGGCTGTACCACACCATCCGCAACGCGGACCGCACCTGGGGAGCCTTCGGGGACGTCCACGCGGCCGCCGGCGCGCTGCCCAACGTGACGCAGGTGGCGGCCGTTTCGTCGGGTACGGAGCTCCAGGTCGTGGTGGTGGCGGACGGGAAGGTCTACCACACGGTCCGCCGCGCGAACGGGACGTGGGCGCCGTTCGGGGCCGTCGGGAACCCGGGCGGGGCGCCGGTGACGAAGGTGGCGGTCTCCCAGACGGGCACCGACACCCAGGTGGTCGCGGTCTCGGGCGGCTCCCTCTTCCACACGGTCCGGCACGCCGACGGGACCTGGACGACCTGGGGCAACGCCTCCGCCGAGACCGGGGTTTCCGGCGTCGATGACGTGGCCGTGGCCGGTACCGGTGGTGACCTCCAGCTGGTGGTCACCACCGAGGGTGGCGCCAAGCGCTACCACGGGGCGCGCTTCGCCGGCGGCCAGTGGGTCCTGAACGACCTCTCCGCCGTCGTCCCGGCCGGCGTCACCGTCACGGACGTCGCCGCCGCGGCCGTCGACAACGAACTCCAGGCCGCCTTCGTCACCACCGACGGCCGCGTCCTGCACACCCTCCGCCACACCGACGGGACCTGGACGGGCGCCGCCCCCATGGACCTGAACGGCGTCGGCGGCGACCACACCGGCGTGTCCATCACCGCCACCTTCAACTGACCAGCGCACGACACCCGCGACACCCCTGACACATCCGAGGAGCCACCATGTCCACCATCACCCGTCGTGCGCTGACCTCCGCCACCGGCCTCGCCCTGGCCGCCTCCGGCCTGGTCGCCTTCGCCGCCTCCCCGTCCTACGCCGCGGGGCCCGCCTACGAGATGCCCTTCAGCTGCAACCAGGCCTGGCTGGGCAACACGTACAGCGGCCACAGCCCGTCGATCCAGTCCATCGACTGGACGCACGGCAGCACCACCGCCAACCAGCCCGTGCTCGCCAGCGCCGACGGCGTCGTCAGCACCGCCACCACCCTCACCAACCCGGACGGCTCGTACCGCAGTTACGGCAAATACGTGGTCATCGACCACGGCAACGGCTCGACGACCCTGTACGCCCACCTCAACGGCTACGACGTCAGCGCCGGAACCCGCGTCGTACGCGGCCAGAAGATCGGCATAGTGGGCAGCACCGGCAACTCCTCCGGGGCCCACCTGCACTACGAGCAGCGCTACAACGGCACCGTCAAGCAGTCCGTCTTCGACGGCGCCCCCTTCCAGATGGGCTCGACGCTCACCAGCCGCAACTGCTCCGACACCACGACCCCGCCGGCTCCGACCGGCCAGTGGCGGGCGCAGGTCGTGGTCGAGTCCGGCGGCGGGCTCTACCACGCGGTCCGCAACGCGGACCGCACCTGGACCGGCTTCGGCGACGTCCAGGGCGTCACCGGCGAGGTTCCCGGCGGGGTGCGCACCACCGCCGAGGCGGGCATCAACGGCGACACGCACGTCCTCGCCGTGACCAACGAGGGCAAGCTCTACCACTCCATCCGCTTCGCCGACCGTTCCTGGTCGGACTTCGGCGACGTGTCCGGCGAGGCGGGAACACTCGGCAACATCACCCAGGTGGCGGCGGTCTCCTCGGGCACCGAGGTGCAGGTCGTGGTGGTGGCGGACGGGAAGGTCTACCACACGGTCCGCCGCGCCAACGGGACCTGGGCGCCGTTCAGCGCGGTCGGCAACCCGGGCGGGGCCCCCGTGACCAAGGTGGCCCTGTCCCAGACCGGCACCGACACCCAGGTCGTAGCCGTCTCGAACGGCTCCCTCTTCCACACGGTCCGGCACGCCGACGGTACCTGGACGACCTGGGGCAACGCCTCCGCCGAGACCGGGGTTTCCGGCGTCGACGACGTGGCCGTGGCCGGTACCGGTGGTGACCTCCAGCTGCTGGTGACCACCGAGGGTGGCGCCAAGCGCTACCACGGGGCCCGTTTCGCCAGCGGCCAGTGGGTGATGAACGACCTCTCCGCGGTGGTCCCGGCCGGCGTGACGGTCACGGACGTGGCGGCCGCGCAGGTGAACAACGAACTCCAGGCGGCCTTCGTGACCACCGACGGGCGGGTTCTCCACACGATCCGCGCCGTGAACGGCACCTGGTCGCCGGCCGCCCCGGTCGACCTGACGGGCGTCGGCGGCACCCGCACCGGCGTCTCCATCACCGGCACCTACAACTGACGCGGCACCAGCACCCCGCCCCCCTTCTTCTTCCGGACTTCCTTCCACAAAGGACACCCACCCCATGTTCAAGACCCCGAAGTCGGCCCGCGTCCGTTCCTTCCTGCTCGCCACCGCCCTTCTCGCCCCGGTGCTGGGGATGGCCTCGGCGGCACCCGCCGCGGCGGACGCCCCCTCGGTCGCCGACATAGCCCGCTCGCAGGTCGGCAACGACTGCACCCCCTACTACGGCTGCATCTACCCGAACGCCTGGTGCGCGGAGTTCTCCCGCTGGGTCTGGAAGCAGGCCGGCGCCAACACCTCGGGCCTCAACGCGGCAGCCGCCTCCTTCTACAGCTACGGCCAGCGCAACGGCACGCTCCACACCAGCGGCCCCCAGGTGGGCGACGCCGTCCTGTGGGACGACGACGGTTCGGTCAGCGGAGAGGCCAACCACGTCAGCCTCGTGGTCGCGGTCTCCTCCGACGGCTCGCAGATCCAGACCGTCGGCGGCAACGAGAGCCACAGGGTCTCCGCCAAGGGCTGGTTCAACTGGCGTACGTACGTCAACCCGGGCGCGGGCCGTGCCCTCGCCTTCGTCTCCCCGGTCGGTGTCCCCGGCACCCCGCCCCCGAACACGACCCCGCCGGCTCCGACCGGCCAGTGGCGGGCGCAGGTCGCGGTCGAGTCCGGCGGCGGGCTCTACCACGCGGTCCGCCAGGCGGACCGTACCTGGACCGGCTTCGGCGACGTGCAGGACGTGGCCGGCGAGGTTCCGGGCGGGGTGCGCACCACCGCCGAGGCGGGCATCAACGGCACCACGCACGTCTTCGCGGTCAACAACGAGGGCAAGCTGTACCACACCGTCCGGCTGGCGGACGGGACCTGGGCGGGCTTCGGCGACGTGCACGGTGAGGCCGGCCCGCTCGGCAACATCACGCAGGTGGCGGCGGTCTCCTCCGGTACCGAGGTGCAGGCCGTCGTGGTGGCGGACGGGAAGGTCTACCACACGGTCCGCCACGCCGATGGGACGTGGGCGCCGTTCGGGGCCGTCGGGAACCCGGGCGGGGCGCCGGTGACGAAGGTGGCGGTCTCCCAGACGGGCACCGACACCCAGGTGGTCGCGGTCTCGGGCGGCTCCCTCTTCCACACGGTCCGGCACGCCGACGGTACCTGGACGACCTGGGGCAACGCCTCCGCCGAGACCGGGGTTTCCGGCGTCGACGACGTGGCCGTGGCCGGTACCGGTGGTGACCTCCAGCTGGTGGTCACCACCGAGGGTGGCGCCAAGCGCTACCACGGGGCCCGTTTCGCCAGCGGCCAGTGGGTGATGAACGACCTCTCCGCGGTGGTCCCGGCCGGCGTGACGGTCACGGACGTGGCGGCCGCGCAGGTGAACAACGAACTCCAGGCGGCCTTCGTGACCACCGACGGGCGGGTTCTCCACACGATCCGCGCCGTGAACGGCACCTGGTCGCCGGCCGCCCCGGTCGACCTGACGGGCGTCGGCGGCACCCGCACCGGCGTCTCCATCACCGGCACCTACAACTGATCCGGTACTGCTGATCCGGACCGACCACGGGCCCGGGACGACCACCGTCCCGGGCCCGTTCCCGTGCGCCTCAGCCTAGGCCGTCTCTTTCGGATCTTGCCTGGCCCGACACGATCCGGACGAGACGGCCTAAGCCCTGTCGGGCCGTTCCTGGTCGACGAGCACGCCGCCGGCCCGGGTGACGGCGTCCAGCGTCTCCGGGTCCAGGCCGCAGGAGCGCGAGAAGCGGGTGCCGCGGAGGCGGCCGCCCAGCACGGTCCGCGACAGGATCTCGCCGCTGCGGAAGTCGCACACCCACAGCTCGCCCATCTTCGTCGCCACGAGGAGCCGGTCGCCCCGCTCGGAGCACCACAGTGAACGGGTGCCGCCGGGCACCTTCAGCACCCAGCGGGCCTCCAGGGAGGAGGACACCCGCATGCTCCACCCGAAGAGCCGGTCCTGGGCGGCCAGGGCCAGCAGCCTCGACGAGGCGCGGAAGGCGAAGGCGTCCACCAGGCCGTCGCCCGGGACCATGATCGGCAGCCCCTTGCTGTCGATCCTGGCCTCCTGGCCGGCGGCGTCCACGATCGCCACGGCCCGGCCGTCCAGCATGAGCAGGGCGTTGTCGCCGGACGCGCTGATGTACGTGTCGGCGGCCTCCCGGGAGTGTTCCTCCCCCTTGAGCGTGCGCCAGTGGCCCTCGGCGTTCTCGTCGGCGACGGCGTAGCGCAGGGAGTCCTCGGTGTAGACCAGGGCGCTGATGCCGTGCCGGCCCGCCAGGAAGCTGATGATCCAGTGCCGTAGGGCGGGGAAGGGCACCTCCGCGACGGGGCGGCCCGCGGCCGGCTCCGTCAGCCGCAGGCACTTGCCCGCGAAGTCCCACTCCACGAAGGCGTGCCGGCCCTTCCAGATCACCGGGGAGTGTTCCTGCGTGGCGGCCGTCCTGCCCATCACCCGGCCCGTGCCGGCCTCCACCAGCAGTCCGCCGTCCGTGTCCCCGCACCACCAGGTCGTCGCGTCCCAGTGGTCGACGGCCGCGGGGCCGGAGCCGCCGCCCGCCGCCAGCCGGCCGGGAGGGGAGTCCACCCGGCCGTCGGGCCAGTGGAGCACCTCGTTCCCGGAGGCGATGACCACCGCTCCGCTGGGGTGGAACAGGCCCCGGCGCGACCGGCCGTCGTCCAGCAGGTTCCCGTCCCCGAGCCGGGCACCCGTGAGATCGGCCCCGGACAGGTCCGCACCCTCCAGGTCCGCCCGGGAGAGGTCGGCCCCACGCAGGTCCGCGCCCGCGAGGGAAACCCCGACCCCCCACTGCCGGGGCGCGAACCCCGCCAGATCGAGCCCCGCCAACCGCGTGCGCTCCAGGCTGCCGCCGCACAGGACGAGCAGGTTCAGGCAGTTGCCCGCCAGGTTGCCCGCCTCCGCCTCCAGTCCGGCGGTCGAGCCGGCCAGGGCGAGCAGCCGCTCCCGGTGGTCCGGGCACTCCCGCACCATCGCGGACAGGAACTGGTACACCGCCTCGTCGCGCCCGAACGCCCCGAACGTGGTGCCCAGCGCCTCCACCGGTTCCGCCACGAACTCGCCGAGGGGCGGGAGCGTTCCGTCCTCCGCGCGCGCCGCGAAGTACCGGGACCACGTCCACTCGCGCGTCACCGCCTCCGCCGCCCCGGCCGCCGGGATCACCTTCATGAAGTCGCCGCTCAGCAGCCCCAGTTCGGCCGCGAACTTCAGGGCCACCAGGAACTCCAGCAGCGACTTGTGCGAAGGCCCGTAGTCACCCTCGGCGTTGCGCACCAGCATGCCCTGGTTGCGCATGTCCTGCTCCCAGTAGTCCAGGTCCTTGGCGCTCTGCACGGTGGACCCGAAGCAGGACCGCAACCGGTCCGGGAAGTCACGGTAGTTGAGGGTGAGCCGGTTGGTGGAGAGCATCTCCCAGGCGACTTCGCACAGGAAGAGCAGCTTGTCCCCGCGCGAGGTGAACGTGCGCTCCGCGCTGACGTCGCGGTCCATCTTGCGCTGCACGGCGTAGAGGTAGATCCGGGCCAGGTCGATCTCGGCGCCCTGCTCGATCTCCGGGAGCGCGTCGATCACCAGCTCGGACATGAGGGGGCGCCCCATCAGCTCGCGCACCTCGTCATGGGCCATCACCATGCGGACCTTGTCCTCGGACAGGTCGTGGCGGAGCATCCGCTCGATCTGCTCGTCGTCGAAGCGGACCAGCTCGACGATGTCGAAGTTGGGGCCGTCCTGGGGCACCTTGGATCCGAGCGCGGACGCGCTGACCTTCGCGCCGAAGAGGTTGCGCGCCTCCTGGGCGTTGCGGAAGTGCTCCTGGCGGCTGCTGAGCAGCACCTTGGAGCCGGGGTCGACGGCGTTGGCCAGTTCCCAGAAGTTGGCGACGACCGTGTTGCGGTCGGCCCGCGCGGCCATCTCGTCGAAGCCGTCGAAGATGAGGAGCAGCCGTCCCATGCGGTTCAGGACGCGGAAGACGTCGTAGCTCCGCAGGTCGATCTTGTGCTTGTTGAAGAAGAACTCCGAGAGCAGCCCCTGCACCGTGGTCTGCTTGGCGTAGTCGCGCAGCGGGATCAGCAACGGTATCCGGGGCCTCGGCACCCCCCGGCGCCTGGCGTCGCGCCAGCCGCGCGCCATCTCGCCGGCCAGGTGCAGGGCGAACCACGACTTGCCCATCCCGAACTCGCCGAGGACCGACAGGTGCCGCTTCGCGGGCTCCTGGAGCCAGCCCGCCACGTAGTCGTCCAGCCCGCCGTCCCGCCAGTGGTAGAGGCTGGTGTCCAGGGGCCGCCCGGTGGCCGGGTCGATCTCCTCCTTGCTGCAGGAGATGGGCACGTAGCGGGTGTCGATGCCGCGCCGGCGCACCTCCTCCTCCACCCAGGCGATGTAGGGCTCGAAGTTTGCTTCGAGGTCGACGAGTTCGTCGAAGGAGTAGCAGAACAGCACGTCACCGCTGTCCGCGGCCCGGCGGCGGGCGGCCTCGCTGACCCTGAGCCGGGCCAGCCCCCAGCCCTCCAGGGCCCCTTCGGCGGCGACCAGTTCGCCGACCAGCCGCATGTGGTGCGGCAGGAGTTCCCCCTCGACGCAGAGCACCACGGTCCGGTCGAAGCGCCCGGGGCGGCGCTGGGGGATGTCCACCAGCAGGGCGACGCACCCGCCGGCCGCCTCCCACGTGCGCCGGATCTCGTAGCCGACGGCGGTGAACCACTCGTGGACGTCGTCCATCAGGCGCTGCGCGGGAGAGAGTTCGGAACGGCCCGGTTCGGTACGGGTGCGGTGGCTCTCCTCCTCGACCCGGGTCTGGCTCACCCGTTCCAGGAACACGTCGAGCTTCTGCTCCAGCCGTGCCTCGTGCGGTGCCCGGCTGCGGTCCACGAGGCCCTGGAACGCCGCTGTGAACCCGTCGACGTGCTCCTCGAACCCGTGGCCGAGATGCCCGAACTCGGCCGTCTCCCGGTTGCGCTCCACGGCTTCCGCCGCCTCCGCGCGGAACGCGGCCCAGTCGCCTTCCGAGAAGGAGCGCCGGAAGGACTCCAGGACGTAGGGGTTCCGGAAGAAGGCGAGCACGGGCTCCGGGCGGCCGAGGCAGTACTCGATCAGCGCGTGCGCGTAGAGGCTGCCGAAGTCCTGCGGCGGCACCGTGGGGTTGAGCCGGACCGCCCGCAGGGCCCGCAGCACCGCCTCCTTGCGCAACGCGCCGTCCGCCAGCGGTTTGGACGCCAGCTTGCCCAGGATCCCCGCGGCCGCCGTGACGATCTCCATCGCTATCGCTCGCCCCCGAACTCCGTTGTCCGTCAGCCCCCTCGGGGAAGCCTAGCGGCCCCAGACGCCCGGCAGCGGGTCAACGGGCTCACCCGGCGACCGGGTACATCAGGCCGCGCCGCCCCTCCGGCGAGGTCAGCCACTCCAGCTTCTCGGCCGTTTCGGTGCCCGGCAGCGGGGTGTGGAGCACGATCGCCAGGTCGGGGCGGGCGGGGACGCGCAGCTGGGTCGATTCCACGTGGAGCGTGCCGACGACGGGATGCTCCATGCGCTTGCGCAACAGGCCGCCCGGCCGGACGTCCCGCTCCGTCCACAACTCGGCGAACCGCGGACTCAGTTCCCGGACCTCCTCCACGACCGCCCGGAACCCCTCGTCCCGCGGATGCTCCGAGCAGGCGGCCCGGAACTGCGCCACCACCTCGCGGGCCACCTCCTCCCAGTGCCCCGAGCGGGCCCGGTAGATGGGGTCCGTGAAGAAGGCGATCAGGCAGTTCTGCACGATCTCGGGCCGCATCCCGAACACCAGGGCGGCGGCGTCGTTGTACATCACCGTGTTCCAGTACACGTCCATGATGTGCGCCGGGAACGGCATCCAGGCGTCGATCAGCCGCTTCAGGCCGTCGCACATGTCCCGGTCGCCCGGCTCGACTTCGAGGGCGGGCGGATTGAGCCCGGCCAGTACGTACAGGTGCCGGCGCTCGGCGCTGGTCAGCTTGAGGACCCGGCTCACCGAGTCCAGGACCTGCGAGGACACCGAGATGTCACGGCCCTGCTCCAGCCACTGGTACCAGGACACCCCGACCCCCGCCAGCACGGCGACCTCCTCCCGGCGCAGCCCCGGAGTGCGGCGGCGGGCCCCGCCGTCCGGCAGTCCGGCCTCCATGGGCGAGATCCGCGCGCGCCGGTTCATCAGGAACGCGCGCAGCTCGCTCCGGCGGTGATCGTCGATCGGCGTGGCCACTGGTATTCCCCCTGTCGGCTGCCTGGTGGTGGCGACAACAGGATAAGTTCCCGCTCTTCACGGGCATTCCCGCGCGGCGAAGGTGGTGTCCATGACGATCGATACACAGACGGCGGTCAGCGCACCGTACACGGTGGCGCCCGAGGGCCACCGGCTCACCGGGCGGGCCCGGCTCGTCCTCTTCGTGCTCTGCGCCGCCCAGTTCATGGTGGCGCTCGACTTCTCGGTCCTGAACGTGGCCCTGCCCGTCCTCGGCAAGGACCTGGGCCTGAGCCGGTCCGCCCTCCAGTGGGCGGTTACCGCCTTCGCCCTGCCCTCCGGCGGCTTCCTGCTCCTCTTCGGCCGGATCGCCGACCTGTACGGGCGCAAGAGGCTCTTCCTGACCGGCCTGGCCCTCTTCGGCGGGGCCTCGCTGCTCGCCACCCTCGCCTGGGACCCCGCCTCCTTCCTGACCGGACGCGCCCTCCAGGGGCTGGGCGCGGCGGTGGTTGTGCCGACCGGCATGTCCCTGCTGACCACGACCTTCCCCGAGGGCCCGCTGCGCGACAAGGCGCTCGGCATCTCCGGCACCCTGCTCTCCCTCGGCTTCACCGTCGGCATGGTGCTCGGCGGCGTCATGACCGACACCCTCGGCTGGCGCTCCACGATGGGCCTGCTCGCGGCGGCTGCCGTGGCCGTCCTCTGCCTCGCCCCCCGGCTGCTGCCCGAGTCCCGCACCCCCGAGCGGCCGCGGCTGGACGTGCCGGGCGCCGTCACCGTCACCGGCGGTCTGCTCGCGCTGATCTACGGCCTGTCCACCGCCGCCGAGCGCGGCTTCGGCGGCACGGACGTCCTCGTCTCGCTGGTGGCCGGTGTCCTGCTGCTCGCCGCGTTCGTGGTGGTGGAATCGAAGGCGCACGCGCCGCTGGTCTCCCTGCCGATGCTGAAGCGCGGCACCGTCGCCTGGGGCAACATCGGCGGACTGGTGACCTTCTCCATGATGTCGACGGTCGTGTTCGTCCTGACGCTGTACCTGCAGGAGACCCTGCGCCTGTCCTCGTTCCTGACGGGGCTGGTCTTCGGCGTCCAGGGCGTCGCCTCCGCCGTCGCCGGCTCCTACGCCCCCCGCTTCATCGGCCGCTTCGGTGCCCGGCGCACCCTGGTCGGCTCGCTGCTCGGCCAGGGCGTGTTCACCGCCGCCCTGCTGGCCGTGGGCACGGAGTCGGGTGCCCTGGTCGCCACCGTCGCCGTCTCGGTGGCGAGCATGTGCCACCTCGGCGCGATCATCTCCTACGGGATCATCGTGACCAGTGGTGTGCCGGACGCGCAGCAGGGGCTGGCGACCGGCCTGGTCACCACCACCCAGCAGGTCGGTCTGACCGTCGGCATCCCGCTGCTCGGCGTCCTGGCCACCACGGGGACCTCGCTCTTCGACGGGGTCCGGACGGTGCTGGCGCTCGACGCCGCCCTGGTGACGGTGGTGGCGCTGCTGGTCGCCGTCGGCCTCGGCCGACGCACGAGGTGACCGGGCTCCACCACCCCCGCGAGGGCCTCGACCGGGGCGGGGAGCGCCGCGTGCCGAACGGCGTCGCGTGCGCTCCCCGCCCCGGTCCATGAGGTCCTACGGGTGTGTACGGGTCATCCGCCGGGCTGGAGGACGCCGTTGACGGTGAGCCGGTAGGGGGCGGGGGCCAGGACCGTCTCGGTGGGCTCGTAGTGGTCGACGATCGCCGCGACCGTTTCTGCCCTGGTGTCCAGCAGGCGGCGCAGTTGCTCCCGGCCCAGCGACGCGTGGTGGTCGGCGTCGAGGGGCACGTCGGCGGCCCAGGCCTGCTTGTGGTCCGCGGTGTAGGCCACGAGGCGGAGGCTGATCCCCGGGATCCGCTTGATCTGGTAGGAGCTGATGGTCTGCCAGCCGGTCAGGGTCGAACCGTCGGAGACCGGGGTGGCGCCGGCCCTGAGGTTGTCGATCCACAGGCCCGGCCGGGTCACGCTGCTGTCGGTCACATAGCGGAAGGCCACCAGTACGGTCCGGCCGGCGAGGTCGGAGAGGTCGATCGTCTGGTGGGTCCAGCCGCCCGAATCACCGTTGAATCCCGGTGCCAGCGCGACGATGTCGGCGGCGGCGTCCGGGAACGCGGTGGTCATCCCGGCGCTCCGGCGGGAGGTGAAGGTGGCGCCCCCGTCGGTGGACACCTGCACGGCACCGATGTCGTAGCCGGGCTCGATGTCCCAGCGGGCGTCGAAGGAGAGGGTGGGGTCGGCCGGGTCGACGGTGACCGACCGCACGATGCTGCGGTCGACGCTGACCTCGTCGCCCAGCGGGCCGGAGTAGAGGGCGGGGTCACCGGCGGCGTGGCCGTCCGGATCGACGCTCCACTCCACCGGGCGCGTCGGGTAGACGGCCGGTGCGTCGAAGCCCAGGGAGCGCAGCTCGCCGGCCTTGAGGTACCCGCCCGCGCCGTCGCGCAGGCGTACGTAGTCGGCGCCGTTGGAGGGCGCGCCGGGGCGGGAGTAGGCGAACGGCGTGTCGAAGTTCACCGTGGAGTGGAGCGCCTCCGCCCGGAAGCGGCCGGCCCCGGAGTGCCCGGCCAGACGTGCGCCGTCGTCGAGGACGCCGTCGAGTGCCGCCGTGGTGGACCAGTCCTTCAGGAGGTCGAAGGGGGTCTCCTTGGCGTGGTGGCGGGCCAGGGTCCTGGAGAGCCGGTCGAAGCCGGAGCCGCCGCCCGCGAACAGCAGGTCCTTGACGAAGCCGGGTCCGTAGCGCTCGTTGAGCGTGTGGATCATGATCTCGGCGCCGCCGTAGTCACAGAGGAAGCTCTGGCCGGGATCGGGCCAGACGGAGAGGGAGTTCTCGGGGCCGCCGTTCCGGTCGCCGTACGGGTCGGTGTATCCGGGGGGCATCATCGCGTTCTGGCGGCCCTGGAAGCATCCGACCTTCAGGTTCTTCAGGGCGTCCTCGCGGCGGTCGTCGTAGCCGACCAGCCACCTGGCCCATTCGGCCGTTCCCTCGATGATCCAGTTGGGGCCGGAGACGTCCTCGGCCCTGCTGTGCCAGATCGCGTGGTTGTACTCGTGCGCGAGGAGGCCCTCGATGTAGTGGGGGAGGGGGAAGCCCTCCCAGACGCGGCACAGGTCCGGGCCGAGGGACGGGGGCTTCGGGCCGACCATGGTCTTCCACCCCGCGGCCTCGATGACGACGAAGTTGCGGTCGACCGCGTCCACGGCGTCCGAGAGGAACTCGCCGCCCGACGCGATGTTGTCGACGAGTACGACGAGCCGGCCGCCCGGCCCGCGCCAGGCATCCGCCGGAATGCTCGGGTCCAGCAGTTCCGGTTTGGCGTTGCTCCCGTCACGCGGGGTCGGGGAGCCGAACACCCGGCCTTCGCGCGGGCGGATGACGTGCTCGAACTGTTCGGCCACGTAGCGCAGCTGCCGGTCGGTGACGACGAGGTCGTCGGCGTTGGAGCTGCTGCAGTCGTCGCTGTCGACCCGCATGTCACCGGTCCGCACCCAGAGCTCGACGTGCGGGGAGACCTCGCGCAGCTCGAACTCGCGCAGCACGGTCTGGAACGACCAGTCGATGGTCGGCCACGTGCGGCGCGTGCCGACGGTCGCGTCCCCGCCGTAGCGGCCGGTGCGCGCCTGCTCGTGGATCCGGGGGGACTTGCGCCACTGCCGGTGTACGGAGTGGGTGCGGGACGGTCCGTCGGACCGCTGGTGGGCCGGTTTGTCCGGTGGGCTGCCGGGGCCCGGGTGCCCGTACGCGGGCGAGACCCCCAGGGACAACGCGAGTGCGGCCAGGAGGGCGGTCAACCACGGGACGTGTCGACACACTCCGGCCTGGAGGGGCTGGCGCATCGGATCTTCTTCCAAAGAAGCGGATGATGCGTCAACGTAGCGAAACCGTGGCGCTGACCAGGGGATCTCGCGCGAGGCGTGTCGGGGCCGGACCGCCGGGCCGGGCCGCGCAGGCCCGCGGCTCCGGTCCGGGGCCGGGCCTCACGGACGGGTCTTCAGGCCGTCCAGGGTGAGGTCGAGCAGGCGCTCCGCCCGCTCTCGCTGTCCGGGGCTCGCCGAGGTGAGGGCGATGCCTTCGAGGGCGGCGCCGATGTCGGCCGGGCCGATGTCCGTGCGGATCGTCCCGGCGGCCACGCATGCGTCCATGAGGGAGCCCAGGGCGGCGTGGATCATTTCGCGGCTGTGGCCGTACGGGCTGTCGCCCGTGGCGGCGATGGCGCGCAGGGCGTCGATCATGCCGTACTTGGCGGTCACGTAGTCGAGGAAGAGGCGTGTCCAGGCGCGCAGGGCGTCCAGCGGCGGTTCCGTCGCCAGCAGGGCGGGGGCCGCGTCGCACAGCCGGGCCACCTCGTTGCGGTAGACCGCCTCGACCAGTGCCTCGCGGGTGGGGAAGTTGCGGTACAGCGTGGCGCTGCCGACTCCTGCCTCTTTGGCGATGCGCTCCAGGTGGGCGTCGAGCCCCTCCGTCGCGAATAGGCGCACCGCGGCCGTGAGGATCTTCTCCCGGTTGCGCCGTGCGTCGGCCCTCAACGGCCTTGGTGCTGCCTCGGACATCAGCGCTCGCCATCCCCTCTCAGGTTGTCCGCCTTGCTAAGTGGGGGCGTGCCCACTTAGCCTGAGGCAAGTGGGGGCTCCCCCACTTCCACTGTAGGCCAAGGCGCGGGCGCAGGCATCGGCCGAGGCGTCGGCCTGCGCGCACCCCTCACGGAAGGACCGGCCATGTCAGGCATCGAGGGCAAGGTCATCGCACTCACGGGCGCCAGCAGCGGCATCGGGGAGGCGACGGCGGTCCATCTCGCCGAAAGGGGCGCCCACCTGGTGCTCGGAGCCCGGCGGGAGGACCGGCTGAACGCGGTGGTGGACCGGATCACGGCGCGGGGCGGATCGGCCGTCGGGGCCGTGGTCGACGTGTCGCGCCGGAGGGACCTCGAACGGCTGACCGGCGTGGCGCTCGACCGTTTCGGCCGGCTCGACGTCCTGGTCTCCAATGCCGGCACCATGGCGGTCTCGCCGTTGGACGAGTTGCGCCAGGACGACTGGGACGCCATGGTCGCCACTCACATCACGGGCCTGCTGAACGGCATCGGGGCGGCGCTGCCCGTCTTCCGGCGGCAGCGCTCCGGTCAGTTCGTCAACGTCGCCTCCACCGCCGCCTACGTGGTCAAGGCTCCCCAGACGGTCTACGCGGCCACCAAGACGGCCGTGAAGGTCCTGACCGAAGGGCTGCGGCAGGAGGCCGGCCCCGACCTCCGCGTCACCCTGGTCTCGCCCGGCTTCACCCACACGGAGGGCGTGGGCAAGGGGGCGAGCCCCGAGGTGGCGGCGGCGATGACCCGGCAGCGGGACGAGATCGCCATGCCGCCCTCCGCCATCGCCTCCGCCATCGGTTATGCGATCGGGCAGCCCGACGGCATCGACGTCAGCGAGATCGTCGTCCGTCCCACGGCGCAGGCCTGACGGCCGGCCCGGAGCGGCGGCCCGCCTCCCGGGAGGTCACCCCGCGTTGACGCGGGCGCTGACCCACTCCAGGGACGGCGGGATCTCGCGCCGCCAGGTGTTGAAGTTGTGGCCGCCGTGGTCGAGGGTGATCGACGAGACGTGCGCGGGGGCCTTCACCTTCCGGATGAACTGCTGCGTCGGCTTGAGGTTCGGCTCACCCTGCAGGGAGCTGGTGACCAGGAAGGAGGACTTGCCCTGCGGCAGGTGGTCCAGGCTCCACAGCAGGTCCGCCCGCTTCTCCTCCTCCTTGTTGCCGTGGAACAGGTCGCCCGAGTCCGCGTCGATCTCCGGCTTGTAGTCGGCCGACAGGCCGACCCCGGCCGCGTAGCGCTCGGGGTGCTCCAGAGCGATCTTGAGCGCGCAGTAACCACCCGTGGAGTCGCCCATGATGGCCCAGCTCGACGGCACGTTCTTCACCCGGTACGTGCCCGACACGGCCTGCGGGAGGTCGGTGGCGAAGTAGGTCTCGCTCTGCGGCCCCCCGGGGACGTCCACGCACTGGGTGTTGCGGGTGGGGATCACCGACGGCCGCATCATCACGAGGACCATCGGCTGCGTCTTCTTGTGCTTGGCCAGCTTCCAGGCCGTCTTCGGGTAGTCGAGCCCCTTGATCAGGTTCTCCGACGTGCCCGGGAAACCGGTGAGGACCACGGTGGCCGGGAACGTCCTGTGCTCGTTGCCCTTCTGGAAGTACTCGGGCGGCAGGTACACGTAGGCGGACGTGGCGGTCTTGGACCGCTGCCCCTGGATGGTCACCTTCTCGATCACGCCGCCCACGCGCGGCGTGGCGCCGCCGGGCACGTCGACCGGCTGCCGGCCGAGGATCTTCACGCCCGACGCGTCACCCTGACCCGGGTCGAGCGCCGGCGGTGCCTGCGCGTGCCCGGCCAGCTCGGCCCATGAGCCGTAGATCAGGAAGCTCCGGTTGGCCGCCAGTCCGATCGAGGCCACGAGCAGCAGCTGGAGCACGACGACCAGCGCGACCCGGCCGAACACCTTGCGCGGGCCGCCCTTCGACAGCCGTGGCCACAGCCAGACCGTCAGGGCGAACAGCAGGAGCGTGCACAGCAGGGCCAGCACGAGGGGGGCACCACTCGTCAGCTTCATGGATCGGTGAAACCTTCTGTCGGCTATCGGTCAGGACCCGCGGGTCCGTCGGCCCGCGTCGGCGTGCCAACCAGGGAGAGGGCAGAGCGGAGCAAAAGGTTGCGGACCTTGAGGTGATCTTCGAACACCCGCTCCCGGAACCCGGCGTAACGTGGGCGTGAACTCACTTGCGCACGACTTGTTATGGGAAGGAATCCATCCATGCAGGAGCATTTCGACGTCGTCGTCCTCGGGGCCGGCCCCGGCGGATACGTTGCCGCCATCCGTGCCGCCCAGCTGGGCCGCAGCGTCGCGGTCGTCGAGGAGAAGTACTGGGGCGGCGTCTGTCTCAACGTCGGCTGCATCCCCACCAAGGCGCTCCTGCGCAACGCCGAGCTGGCGCACCTGTTCACCCACGAGGCCAAGACCTTCGGCATCAAGGTGGACGGCGAGGTGTCCTTCGACTACGGCGAGGCGTTCCGGCGCAGCCGCCGGGTCGCGGACGGCCGGGTCAAGGGCGTCCACTACCTGATGAAGAAGAACGGGATCACCGAGTTCGACGGCCGGGGCACCTTCCTCGACGACCGGACCCTGCGGGTCGCCGAGGCGGGCGGCACCACCCGGGAGATCTCCTTCGACGACTGCATCATCGCCACCGGCGCCACCCCGAAGCTGCTGCCCGGCACGCGGCGCAGCGACCGCGTGGTCTCGTACGAGGAGCAGATCCTCGCCGAGGACGTGCCCGGGTCCATCGTGATCGCGGGCGCCGGCGCCATCGGCATCGAGTTCGCGTACGTCCTGCACAACTACGGCGTGAAGGTCACCATCGTCGAGTTCCTGGACCGGATCGCCCCGCTGGAGGACGCGGACGTCTCCGCCGAACTGGCCAAGCGGTACCGCAAGCTGGGGATCGACGTCCTGACCTCGACCCGCGTCGAGTCGATCGACGAGTCGGGCCCGCAGGTCCGGGTGACCGTCACCGGTGCCGACGGTGCGACGAAGGTGCTGGAGGCCGACAAGGTGCTCCAGGCCATCGGCTTCGCGCCGAACGTCACCGGCTACGGGCTGGAGGCCACCGGCGTACGGGTCACCGAGCGCGGCGCCATCGATGTCGACGGCCGCTGCCGCACCTCGGTTCCGCACATCTACGCCATCGGCGACGTCACCGCCAAGCTGATGCTCGCGCACACCGCCGAGGCCATGGGCGTCGTCGCCGCCGAGACCATCGCCGACGCGGAGACGATGGAGCTGGACTACCCGATGATCCCGCGGGCGACCTACTCCCAGCCGCAGATCGCGAGCTTCGGCTGGACCGAGGCGCAGGCGAAGGAGAAGGGCTTCGACGTCCGCGTCGCCAAGTTCCCCTTCACCGCCAACGGCAAGGCGCACGGCCTCGGTGACACGGCCGGCTTCGTGAAGCTGATCAGCGACGCCACGCACGGCGAGATCATCGGTGCCCACCTGATCGGCCCCGACGTCACCGAACTCCTGCCGGAGCTGACGCTGGCGCAGCAGTGGGACCTGACGGTGCACGAGGTCGCGCGCAACGTCCACGCGCACCCGACCCTCGGCGAGGCCGTCAAGGAGGCCGTCCACGGACTGGCCGGCCACATGATCAACTTCTGAGTCCCGCCGCGGACCGCTCCCTCGGCGAAGGGGGGGGCGGGCCGCCGGCGCGCCGGGCGTGGTCAGAACGCCGAGTGGGTGAACCAGAGGTCGAGCAGGGCGGCGTCCCCGGTGCTCTCCACGCCCGGCGCCGTGCGCGCGGTGCGGCCGTAGAGGACCAGCAGCAGATCGGCGGCCGGCGCGCTGACGGTCGCGTCGGTGGCTTCGGCCCCGGCGACGTCCTCCGCCCCGTCGGCGACGAGGCCGAAGCCGTCGGGCCGCAGGCGGACCAGCCACGAGCCGTCCGTGTCGGTGCACCGGAAGCGGATCGTCCGGCCCGTTCCGCGCAGCCGGGCCACCCCGGGCGCGAACGGGGTGGCGTAGGGCAGGTTGACGAGGAACTCGTCGACGCCGTCCCGCGCGAGCGGGGCGTCGACGGAGGACGCGAGCCCCAGGGCGCGCTCCGCGTCGACGCGGTGGACCAGGGTCTCGAACAGCATCCGGCGGATCCAGAACCGGGCGTGGCCGTCGGCTCCCCAGACCCACATGGGCGCGTCGGGGTCGGTCGCGGCGAACACCTCGGCCGCCTCGGCGGCGCCGGCGGCCAGCCAGTCGGCGTAGTCCTCCTCGCGCTCGGGAAGGCGCAGGTCCACGTCGCGGCTCGTCGGGCGTTCCTGCACCTTCTGGAGCAGCAGCGCGGAGAACCAGCGGTGCACGCCCCCGCAGTGCCGGACCAGGTCGGCGAGGGTCCAGCCCGGGCAGGTGGGTACGGGGGCCGTCAGGTCGGCGCCGCGGACCAGGTCCACGAACCGTGCGGTCTGCGCGGCGACGGCCGCCGCGTGATCGGGCTGCTCGGCTGTGCTCATCGGGTGGTGCCTTCCTGACCTGGGGGTTCGCCTCTTCCGGCACTCTTTCACAGGGCCCGGGAGGTGCGGGCACGGGGGGCGTCAGGGGTGTGGGGACGTCAGCAGGCCCGTTCGTACTCGACCTGGTCGAGGGGGTTGCCGTCGCCGAAGTCGTGGGGGCGCGAGGCGCCGGTCTCGGTGAAGCCGCACTTGACGTAGAAGCGGCGCGACTGCGGTGTGCCGCGCAGCGTCCACAGGTGCACCCGGGCGAATCCGTCCTCGCGCAGCCGGCTCAGGGTCGCGTCCATCAGGGCGGTGGCGATGCCGCTGCCCCAACCGTCGGGGTGGCCGTAGACGGAGAAGATCTCGGCGAGGCCGGCCCGGTCGGGGGAGGGGGCGAAGAAGCTCAGGGCCAGCGGGCGGCCGTCGAGCGCGGCGAGCAGGACCGTCTCGGAACCCCCGCCGACCCGCGCGTGCCAACGGTGTCGCCGCTCCTCCACCGCCCGTGCGGCGAAATCGGGGGCGAAGAAGGGCGCGTAGACGGCCTCCCAGGCCGCGGCGTGGATCTCACCGAGTACGGTCCCGTCGGGCGGGCCCGCGCGACGAATTTCGATCATGCGGAGAGCCTACAGGGCAACGGGCCGCGCACGCGGGGATGTTGAGGGCGCCGCCTCGCACTGCCTCGCCTCGCCCTGACGTCGCCGCACGCCGGGCTACGGCGCCTCGTGGAGCCGCGTCAGCAGGGCGATCAGCTGCCGCTGTTCGTCCGGGTCCAGCGGAGCCAGCAGCGCCGCGTTGGCGGTGCCGGCGAGCCGTGCGCAGCGGGCGAGGGTCGCCCCGCCCTCCGGGGTGACCGTGACGGCGTTCTTGCGGCGGTCGGCGGGGTCGGGGGTGCGCAGGACGAGTCCGCCCTGCTGGAGGTGGTTGAGGAGGCCCACCATGTCCTTCGGGTCGACCGCCAGGAGGCGGCACAGGTCGGCCTGGGCGACGGGTCCGTGTTCGGCGGTCGCGGCCAGGACCGCGTGGTGCATGAGGCCCAGCCCCTCGGCGGAGAGGGCGTCGGCGACCAGTCCGCGGCCGCGTGCCGCGACGCGGCCGACGAGCCAGGTCGGCAGGGACCGGATGTGCGCGAGGGGGGACGTCATGGAGCCAGCCTAGCGAAAGCCGTTGGACATCCCCACGATTTTCGGCTTATCGTTGGGGCATCCAATGAATCCGGATCGGGGAGGTCCTGTGCTGCGCATCCGTCACGAGGTCAACGGCGGCCCCGAGGTGCTGTTCGCCGAACACGTCGACCGGCCCGTCCCGGGCCCCGGTGAACTGCTGGTCCGGGCCGGGGCCGTCGGCGTGACGCTGCCCACCGTGCGCAAGGTCAGGGACGGCGACGGGCCCGTTTCCTTCGGCGGCGAGATCGCCGGAGAGGTCGTCGCCACCGGCCCGGGGGTGAGCGGCTTCGCCGTCGGGGACCGCGTCACCGGACTGTGCTTCACCGACGCCTACGCCGAGTTCGCGGTCCTGGGTGCCGCACTGGCCTCCCGCGTCCCCGACGGCGTCAGCGCGGTCCAGGCCGTCGCGCTGGTGCGCAGCGGCCTCGTGGCCCGCGGCGCCCACGCGGCCGCCCGCGTCGAGCCCGGCGAGTCGGTCCTCGTCACCGCCGCGGCCGGCGCGGTGGGCGGCCTCGCCGTCCAGTACGCCAGGGCCGCCGGGGCCGGGCGCGTCGTCGCCGCCGTCAGCAGCGCCGACAAGGCCGATTTCGTCCGCGGCCTGGGCGCGGACCGGGTCGTCCTGTACGAGGACGCCGACTGGGGAGCCCCGTACGACGTGGTCCTCGACGGCGTCGGCGGAGACCTGCTCGGCCCCGCCGTCCGCGCCCTCGCCACCGGCGGCCGCATCGTGGCGTACGGCTCGGGCGGCGGTACGGTCGAGGCCTACGAGCTGCTCGTCCGCGGCGCCTCGATGATCGGCTTCCAGATGCGGGCGATCGCCTTCGGCAAGCCCGAACTCTACGAGCGCTGGCAGCGCGAACTCTGGGAGCTGCACGCGGCGGGCACCCTGCGCCCCGCCGTCCACGAGGAGATCCCGCTCGCCGAGGCGGCCCGTGCCCACGCCGTCATCGAACAGCGCCGCAACCTCGGCAAGGTGGTCCTGGTCCCGTAGCGGACGGACGGGTCGCCCGGCGCGGCTCCCTCCGCGGCCCGGCCGGCTCGGCCGTCCGGGGGGACACGCCGCCGCCCCGGAGGCGGTGCGTGCCGCGCCTACGACGGCGTCCGCGGGCGGTGTGGAACGGTTCGAGCCGGTCACGCAGAGCAGCGATCGGAAGGACTTCCCATGTTCAGAACGGTGTTCATCGCCGGCGCGGCCGCGGCCCTCGCCGCCTCCGCCCTCACGCCGTCCGCGGGGGCCGCCACCGCCACCGCCCCGGCCCCCGCACCCTCCGACAAGATCACCATCGACGTGGTCCAGGTCAACGGCTCCGGCTGCCGGCCCGGCAGCGCCACCGTCGCGGTCTCCCCCGACAACACCGCCTTCACGGTGGCCTACAGCGAGTACACGGCGCAGGTCGGCAAGGACGCCAAGGCGACCGACTTCCGCAAGAACTGCCAGCTCGGCCTGAGCGTGAACGTTCCCCAGGGCTACACCTTCGCCATCACCCAGGCGGACTACCGGGGCTTCGCCAGCCTGGCGCCCGGTGCGAGCGGCGAGCAGAGGGCCAACTACTACTTCCAGGGCATGTCCGAGACCGCCCGCCGCAGCCACACCCTGCGCGGCCACTACCAGGACAACTGGCAGGCCACCGACCAGGTCGCGATCGAGGCCCTCGTCTACCACCCGTGCGGGGCGAAGCGGAACCTCAACATCAACACCGAGCTGATCGCGCAGGCCGGCACGTCCGACACGGCCAACACCACCAGCTTCCTGACGATGGACTCCACCGACGGCAGCATCAACACCAAGTACCACTTCACCTGGAAGGCCTGCCCGCAGCGCTGAGCCGCAGCCGCGGCCGATCGGGTGGCGGGGCGCAACAGGCACTGTCCGGCCGCGCGAGGGCGATGTCCGGCCACGTCTGCGCCGCGTCACGCCGGCTCCGCCGTCCCGCCCCACCCCGGGCTTACGATCTCGACGGACGGTCCCCTCCCGTGACCGCTCCCACCCCGCATCCGTGGAGGTCAACCGTGTTCCGGACGGCCGCAGGACACCGCAGTCAGCGCAGCAGTCTCCGTATCCGCGCCACGGCCGGCCTCGCCGCCGCGGCGGGCGTGTTCCTCGCCGCGGGCTGCTCCTCCGGCGGCAGCGGCCCGGGGGAGGCGGCCGGAGGCGTCCCGGTCGTGGAGAAGGGCAAACTGACCACCTGCACCCATCTGCCCTATCCGCCCTTCCAGTTCGAGCAGAACGGCAAGGTCGTCGGCTTCGACGTGGCCCTGATCGACCTCGTCGCCCGGAACCTGAAGGTCGAACAGAAGATCCTCGACACCCCGTTCGAAAACTTCAAGACCGGGGCCTTCCTGAACTCCGGCCAGTGCGACCTCGCCGCGGCCGGCATGACGATCACCGACGAACGCAAGAAGAACGTGGATTTCTCCGTCCCCTACTTCGACGCGACCCAGGCCCTCCTCGCGAGCAAGAAGAGCGGTGTCACCACGCTCGCCGAGCTCAAGGCCAAGGGCGGGAAACTGGGCGCGCAGGCGGAGACCACCGGGGAGAGCTACGCCAAGGCACAGGGGTTCAACCCGGTCTCCTTCGAGAGCTCGGACGCGGTGCTGAACGGACTGCGCACCGGCCAGGTCGACGCGGTCGTGATCGACTACCCCGTCGTCCAGGGCTGGCTCAAGGACAAGGCGAACGCCGCCGAGTTCGTCCTGGGCCAGAACATCGACACCGGAGAGAAGTACGGCTTCTCGGTGAAGAAGGGCAACGCCGCCCTCCTCGCCGCGATCGACAAGGCGATCACCACCGCCAAGGCCGACGGCACCTACAAGAAGCTCTACGAGCAGTGGATCGGCCCCCTGCCCCAGGCCACGTCGTGACCTCTCGGCTGACCCGGCGCCAACGGCGCCGGGTCTGGCAGTGGATCCAGTACGCGGTTTTCGTGGCCGTGCTGGTCCTGGTGGTCGTCCTCGCAGACTGGGGCCGGCTGGCGAACCAGTTCGCGCAGCCCGGCCTGGCCGCCCGGCTCTTCCCGGACATCATCACCGTCGCCCTGCGCAACACGGTGGTGTACACCTTCTCCGGATTCCTCTTCGGCCTCGTGCTCGGCCTGGTCGTGGCCATGATGAGGCTGTCCTCGGTGGGCCCCTACCGGTGGGTCGCCGGTGTCTACATCGAACTGTTCCGGGGCCTGCCCGCGCTGCTCATCTTCATCTTCGTGGGCGTGGCGGTGCCGCTCGCCTTCCCCGGCGCCGAGATCCCCGGAGGTATCTACGGCAAGGTCGCGCTCGGCCTCGGGCTGGTGGCGGCCGCGTACATGGCGGAAACGATTCGGGCCGGCATCCAGGCCGTGCCCAAGGGACAGATGGAGGCGGCCCGCTCGCTGGGCTTCTCGCACGCCCGCGCCATGGCCTCGGTGATCATCCCGCAGGCCTTCCGGATCGTGATCCCGCCGCTCACCAACGAACTGGTCCTGCTCTTCAAGGACTCCTCCCTGGTGCTCTTCCTCGGAGTGACACTGGAGCAGCGGGAACTGACGAAATTCGGCAGGGACCTCGCCAGCGAGACCGCCAACTCCACCCCGATCCTGGTCGCGGGTCTGTGCTACCTCCTGGTGACCGTGCCGCTGAGCTTCGTGGTGCGCCGCCTGGAAGCCCGTGCCGACAAGGCCACGTGAGGAAGACATGCCACAGCAGACACCACCGGCGGACGCGGCGCCGGCGGACCGCCCGGAGATCGAGATCCGTGACCTGCACAAGTCCTTCGGCGACAACCACGTCCTGCGCGGCATCGACCTGGACGTCGCCCCCGGCGAGGTCGTCTGCGTCATCGGGCCATCCGGCTCCGGCAAGTCGACGCTGCTGCGCTGCGTGAACCTGCTGGAGGAACCGAGCCGGGGCACCGTCCACGTCGGCGGTACCGAACTCACCGACCCCGACGTCGACATCGACGCCGTCCGCCGCCGCATCGGGATGGTCTTCCAGCAGTTCAACCTCTTCCCGCACGTGAACGTCACCGGCAACCTCACGCTGCCGCAGCGGCGGGTGCTGGGCCGGGACAAGGTCCGGGCCGCCGAGGTCGCCCGGGAGAACCTGGAACGGGTCGGTCTCGCGGACAAGGCGGGCGCCTTCCCGGCCCAGCTGTCCGGCGGACAGCAGCAGCGCGTGGCGATCGCCCGGGCCCTGTCGATGGGGCCGGAGGTGATGCTCTTCGACGAGCCGACCTCGGCGCTCGACCCCGAACTCGTCGGCGAGGTCCTCTCGGTGATGCGGCTGCTCGCCGGCGAGGGCATGACCATGATGGTCGTCACCCACGAGATGAGCTTCGCCCGGGAGGTCGCGGACCGCGTCGTGTTCATGGACGGGGGAGTGATCGTCGAGCAGGGGCCGGCGGCGCAGGTGATCACGCGCCCGGCACACGAGCGGACCAGGAACTTCCTCGACCGGATCCTGGACCCCGCGGCGGCCGAGCCGCCCGTCGGCGACGGCGAGGGTGACGGAGAAGCCACCGCCACGTAGCGGGCGACGACCCCGGTCCGCTCCGGCCGCCCGCGGCACGAGGGTCTTGTCGTGGTGTGACGAGATGCCGTTGGGTGCGTTCGGGTGGGGCGGAGCGCGGTGCGCAACCGGGAGCACAGAGTGATGAGTCCTCGCGTTCGGTCATGACATTGGAGGTCCGATGGACACGCAGCCCACGTACGCACTGTCGTCGCGGACGCCGCGATGGGCGCTCGACCCCTACCGGTTCCCCGGGCTGGTGGGCCTCGATGTGGACGAGGCCCACCCCGACGCCGTCGCCCCGACGTCCGGGATCCACGAGCCGTGGATCACGGCGGGCACCCGGCGCGGCCGGTGGACCGTGGCCACCGTCGCCAGGGCCGGATCCCCGGCGTCGGCCTCGCCGGGGAGCTGACCGGCGTCGAACGGCCGCACCGGCCGTCGCGGCCCACGGACGGGCCTTCGACGAGGATCCTCCCGCGGGCGTCCTCGTAGGCGTTGGCGAGGTGCAAGGCGAAACCCCGGCCGATCCCGAACCAGCGCACCTGCCCGTCGGCCGAGGCCAACGTGGTGGATCAGGTAGGTGCGGTCACGCGCGCTCGGCCCGCTCCTTCAGCCGGGCGAGCCACTGCACGAGGGAGTCGCGGAGCGCCTGCCGCAGCAGCTCCGGCGAGGCCTCCACGGGCGCCCCGGACCAGGACTCCTCGGTGCGGACCGTGACGGCGCCGTCCGCCTCCTCGAAGGTCCACACGTGTACGCCGTCGATCCCCTGGGCCGGGCCGCCCCAGACGATGCGCGCGCCGGGGACCAACTGCAGGACGGTGGAGGTGATGTCGAGGCCGTGGGTGAGCCACCGGAAGGTGGCGCCGGGGGTGAGGGGGCCGTCCAGCGCGGCCCGGGTGACGTCCGGGTTCCAGTCGGGCCAGGCGTCGATGTCGGTGTGCAGGCGCCAGACGGTGTCGAGGGGGGCGTTGACGGTGGCGGACAGCCGTACGACGGCCGGCGCGCTCTCGTCGATCGTGACGCGGGGGGTGGGCTCGGGCCGCTGGATGCGTTCGGTGCTCATGACGGGTGACGCTCCTTCTCTATATGTGTGGTTAACCACTCACTCTTTGCCCCGCAGGGACGGCGACCCGACCTCTGGTGGGCCGCCGTCCTGGGGGAGCCGGCTGTCAGTAGTGCCGGATGCCGGCGGTCAGGGTGCGCGTCCAGGGCGCGTCGACCGCCCCGGCGTCCATCGACACCACCAGGTGGCAGAGCATCCCGACGGCGAAGAACTCCTGGATCTGACGGTCGTCGCCGCCGGAAGCCCCGCGTACGTACTCGACCGTACGGGCGTAACCGGCCCGCACGGCCTCGCGGACGGCGGGCTCGGAGACCGCGGCGGCCTGGGCGTGCAGCTGGACCAGCATCAGATCCTTGTCGCTGATCAGATGGGCGTACGCGTCGCCCATCGCGGAGAGCACGGCCTCCGGCGAGCTGCCGCGCGCACCGGCCGCGCCGGCCTCCAGGCTGGCCCGCACCCGTACGAAGCAGTGGTCCACGACCGCCACGAACAGGGCTTCCTTGTTGGGGAAGAGCCGGTAGACGTACGCCTGCGAGATCCCGGCGGCCTTGGCGACCTCCGTGGTCGTGGTGCCGAAGTACCCCCGCGCGGCGAACGCTCCGATGGCGGTGCGCAGCACCGTCTCGCGGCGTTCCTCCGCGGTGGACAGCTGGCGTTGGCGTTCCGATTGCATGTGAGTACTCAATCACTCACACTTTTTGGGTGTCAACCCCTCGGGTCACCTGATGGCCGGCGCTTCCCGCGCGTGGACGGCCACAAGGAGCAGCTCCGCTGATCGAGTGATTAGATCGATACGACCGGGTATGCGGCACGTGCGGAGATTCTTCCCGTGGTCCGTCCCCGCGCATCCAGCGTGTGCCACGACGGGCGCCGAGCCTCCGCACGAGCGACCGCCCGCCGGGCCCCGCGGCTGGCGGCGGCACCGACGGGCCGATGTGACAGCCGGTCTCCGCCGGCAAGGAAGCAGGCTCACATGGTTGATCGTCTCAAGGCATCGGGGCTGGTGGGCGAAGTGTCCGCCGAATTCGCCGGCACGATGGTCCTCATCCTCTTCGGCTGCGGCGTCGTGGCCCAAGTGGTCGCGGGCGGCGGACTCACCGACCCGCCCGGCGGCCTCGGAAACCACGACAGCATCGCGTGGGCCTGGGGCCTGGCCGTCACCCTGGGCGTGTACGTCGCGGGGCGCATGAGTGGTGCCCACCTCAATCCGGCGGTCACCGTCGCGCTGGCTGCCTTCAAGGGTTTCCCGTGGAAGAAGGTGGCACCCTACGTGCTGGCGCAGTTCGCCGGCGCGTTCGTGGCCGCCCTCATCGTGCGGTGGAACTACACCGAGGCGCTGGCCAAGTACGACCCCACCCACACCATCAAGTCGCAGGGCGTCTTCTCCACGCTCCCGGCGAACGGCAACCCGAACCTGCCGGTCACCGAATGGGGCGCGCTACGGGACCAGATCATCGGTACGGCGCTCCTGCTGCTGCTCATCCTCGCGGTCACGGACCTGCTCAACAACCCGCCCGGTGCCAACCTGGCGCCGTTCATCGTGGGACTGATCGTCGTCGCGATCGGGATGGCCTGGGGCACGAACGCGGGGTACGCGATCAACCCGGCCCGTGACTTCGGTCCGCGGCTCGCCAGTTTCCTCACCGGTTACGGAGGGGCCTGGCGAGATCAGTACGGGAACTTCTACTTCTGGGTGCCCATCGTCGGCCCGCTGGTCGGAGGCCTGATCGGAGCGGCTCTGTACAGGTTCTTCATCGGCCAGTTCCTGCCGACCGCCGAGGCCGAGCCCGAGGGCGTCGTTCCGATCACCGAAGAACCCTGACCCTCAGCCCGACGTCATCCCCCGCCCGGGGCGGCGAAACCGCCCCGCCGCGGGACGGGCTCTCCCCCCAAGAGAGGCGGCACCACCATGGCGGACTTCGTCGGCGCGGTGGACCAAGGCACCACGAGCACCCGGTTCATGATCTTCGATCATGCGGGCAACGAGGTCGCGAAGCACCAGCTGGAGCACGCACAGATCCTTCCCAGGTCGGGATGGGTCGAGCACGACCCGGTGGAGATATGGGAGCGCACCAACTCGGTGATCCAGAACGCGCTCCGGCACGGAAACCTCTCCCCGGCCGACCTGGCGGCCATCGGCATCACCAACCAGCGCGAGACGACCGTCGTCTGGGACCCGCGCAACGGCCGCCCGTACTACAACGCCATCGTCTGGCAGGACACCCGCACCGACTCGATCGCGGCCGCGCTCGACCGCTCGGGCCAGGGCGACGTCATCCGCCGCAAGGCCGGGCTGCCACCGGCCACCTACTTCTCCGGCGGGAAGATCCAGTGGATCCTGGAGAACGTGGAGGGCGTCCGCGAAGCCGCCGAGCAGGGACACGCGCTCTTCGGCAACACCGACTGCTGGGTCCTGTGGAACCTCACCGGGGGCCCCGACGGAGGCATCCACGCCACCGACGTCACCAACGCCAGCCGGACCATGCTGATGGACCTGGAGAGCCTGGACTGGGACGACGAACTCCTCGGCTTCTTCGGGATCCCGCGCGCGATGCTCCCCGCCATCCACTCCTCCTCGCACCCCACCGCCTTCGGCGTCACACGCAGCTCCCGCCCCCTGCGGGCGGCGATCCCGATCACGGGCGTGCTCGGCGACCAGCAGGCGGCCACCGTCGGGCAGGTCTGCTACGCGCCCGGCGAGGCCAAGAACACCTACGGCACCGGCAACTTCCTCGTGCTCAACACGGGCAACGAGTTGGTCCATTCCGAGCACGGCCTGCTCACCACCGTGGCCTACCGCTTCGGCGACGAGCCCGCGGTGTACGCCCTGGAGGGCTCCATCGCCGTCACCGGCTCGGCCGTGCAGTGGCTGCGCGACCAGATGAAGATCATCACCGATGCCGCGGAGAGCGAGCGCCTGGCCCTTACGGTCGAGGACAACGGCGGCATGTACTTCGTGCCGGCCTTCTCGGGCCTGTTCGCGCCCTACTGGCGCTCCGACGCCCGCGGCGCCATCGTCGGCCTCGCCCGCTACAACGACAGCGGACACCTGGCGCGCGCCACCCTGGAAGCCATCTGCTACCAGAGCCGCGACGTCGTGGAGGCCATGGAACAGGACTCCGGGGTACACCTGGACGTACTCAAGGTCGACGGCGGAGTCACGGCCAACGACCTGTGCATGCAGATCCAGGCGGACATCCTCGGGGTACCCGTCAGCCGCCCCGTCGTCGCCGAGACCACGGCCCTCGGCGCCGCGTACGCGGCCGGACTGGCCACCGGGTTCTGGCAGGACACGGACGAGCTCCGCACGCACTGGCAGGAGTCCAAGCGGTGGGAGCCCCAGTGGTCCGAGGACAAGCGGGCCGAAGGCTACGAGGGCTGGAAGAAGGCGGTCGCGCGGACCCTGGACTGGGCGACCGTCGAATAGCCGCGGGGAAGCGGGCACGACCGGAAACCTCCGCCCGTGCCCGCGGTCCCGTCCACCGGTCCTTCTCCGGGCCGTCCTCCTCCGGGCCGTCCTTCTCCGGGCCGTCCTTCTGCGGGCCGTCCTCCTCCGTCCGGACCGTCCGCCCCGGCGCTCCGGACGTCACCCCCGTCCGCCGGCCTCCGGCACCCGTGCCCCACGGCCGCCCTCGCGGGACCCGCGCCCGTACGACGCCGCCAGGTGGCGGGCGAGGGAGAGGGCGGCGAGGAGGGCCACGAGCCCGCACACGCCCGGCCAGCCGGCCCGGTCGTAGACCCGCACGCCGGCCCACGAGCCGACGCTGCCGCCCAGGTAGGCGCAGGTCATGTAGGCGGTGTTGAGCCTGCTGCGGGCGTCGGGACGCAGGGCGAAGACCCGGGCCTGGTTGGCGACCGTGCCGCACTGCATCGCGACGTCCAGCAGCAGCGTGCCCACGACCAGCGCGACCGCCCCCGCCGTCCCGCCCAGGGCGCCCGCCACGAGGACCGCGGCCGCGACGATGACCCCGAGCAGGCACACCAGGTTCACGGGATCGGAGCCCCCGCGGTCCACCAGACGCCCGGCGAGCGGAGTGCAGGCCATGGTCACCGCCCCGACCAGGGCGAGCATGCCCACCGCCTCCCCGCCCAGACGGTAGGCGGGACCGGCGAGGAGCAGGGCCACACAGGTCCAGACGGCCGAGAAACCACCGAAGACGGTCGCCTGGTAGAGGCAGGAACGGCGCAGTTCGGGCTCGGTGCGCAACAGGCGCAGGCACTCCGCCAGCAGCACCCGGTACGGCCGGGGCGGCGGCGGGGCCGTGACCGGCAGGGCGCGGACGAGGACGAGGGCGAGCAGCAGCACCACGACCGCCGCTGCCAGGTAGGGGGCACGCCAGCCCAGCCGCTCGCCGAGCGTGCCGCTGAACGTACGGGCCAGCAGCATCCCGCCGATCGACCCGCTCAGCAGGGTGCCCATCACGGCCCCGCGGCGGTCGGGGGCCACCATCCCCGCCGCCAGCGGGGCGATCAGCTGGGCGGCCACCGTGGTGACGCCGACGCAGGCGGCCGCCGCGACCAGGGCCGGCAGGGCGGGGGCGCACCCCGCGGCGAGGAGGCCGAGCCCGGAGAGGAGGAGCAGGGTGACGATGAAGGGCCGGTACGGGATCCGGTCGCCGAGCGGTACCAGCAGGAGGATCCCGGTCGTGTAGCCGATCTGCGTGGCGGTCACCACCAGCGCCGAGGCATCGGGCGTCGTGCCGAGCCCGGCGGCGACGAGCGGGGTGATCGCCTGAGGGAAGTAGACGTTGCCCACGCCGACGGCGCAGGTCAGGGCCAGGAGCAGCACCGTGCGGGGACCCAGGGTGGTCCCGTCACCCATGGGCCGCCGCACGGCGGTCCCCCCGGTGACGATCGCCGGTTCCCGCGTGGGAGTCGGAGGTGTCATGCGGGGAAGTCCACGGCACGGGGCGCTGCGCGCCAATCGATGTAGCGTATGGCTTGATGATCAGCTACGAACTGGGCGTCGAGGACCTGGCGGACACGCGGTTCGCGATCTCGCCCCTGCACGAGACCGTGCTCAGCCTCCGGGTGCTGCGCGACCCGGGACTGTCCGCGCTGCACCTGCCGTGGCGCCGGACCGTCCTCGGCCGGCTCGGCGGGCTCGACACCGGCCTGCTGATGTCCGTGGTCGCGTCGCGGCGCACACTGCCCGACTTCCTCACGCCGCGTCCCGCGTGCTTCGAGCCGGCCTTCGAGGACGAACTGGCCGTCGTGGGCCGGACCGGCCCCGCCACGGTCCGGCGCGACCTGCTGGCCACGCACGCCCCGGACCCGCTCCCCGACGAACTGCGCGCCGCCCGCGCCGCCGACGACGCATCCGTCCTCGCGCTCCGCGACGCCCTGTGCGACCTGCTGCGGCGGTACTGGCAGGTCGCCGTCGAGCCGGTGTGGCCGCGGATGCGGCTGCTGCTGGAGGCCGACATGACGTACCGCGCGCGGCAACTGGCCGTGGGGGGCGCCCGCCTGCTGTTCGCCGACATGCACCCGAACCTGCGCTGGCACGACGGCGTGCTGCACATCGGTCAGATGGTCAGCCGGTATCACGCCCGCGCCTCCGGGCGGGGGCTGCTGCTCGTACCGTCCGTGTTCGCGAACAAACCCGCACCACCGGTCGGCGCGGACGAGGCGCCCATGATGTCGTACCCGAGCCGCGGGCTGGCGACCCTGTGGGCCCCGGAGCCCCTCCCCGACCCCTCCGCCCTCGTGTCCCTGCTCGGCGCGTCCCGGACCCGGCTGCTGGGGCTGCTCGACGCGCCGCTCCCCACGGTCGAGATCGCCCGCCGCACCGGGGTCACCCCGAGCGCGGTGTCGCAGCACTTGCGGGTGCTGTACGCGACCGGACTCGTGACCCGGGCGCGCGACGGACGGCACGTCCTGTACCGCCGCAGCCCCCTGGGCGATCAGCTGACCGGCGGCGGCTGAACCCCGGGGTGCCCGCCCTCCGGCGTGTCAGCGGCCGTGGGCGGGCAGCAGGGCGAGGGCCTGGCGGAGGTTGTACTCGGCTATGCCCCGCATGGCCTCGCGGTCCGGGAAGTCGCCGTCGAGGAGCCGCAGCGGTCCGGCGACGAGGGACAGGCGCATCGCCAACGCGTAGAAGTCCAGCCTCCGTTCGTCGAGCCCGGAGCCGTTCAGGCGCCGGTAGTGCTCGGCGAACCGGATGCGCAGGAACGCGTGCTCCCACTCGACGTCGAAGAACATCAGGCCCTCGATGTCGATGAGGACCGGCTGCCCGTCCCCGTCCACCAGGACGTGGTCCGGTCCGAGCTCCCCGTGGACGAGACCGTACTGCGCGCGCGGGGGCACGGCGGCCGCCAGCCGGCGCACCTCGTCCTCCAGACGGGCACCCGCGCGGGCGATCCGGGCGTCGCGCGAGGCGGCTTCGGCGAGGTCGGCGAGCGCCCGGCCGAGGACGACCTCCTCGCACGAACGGCCGTGGGCGGTACCGCCGTCGTCGAGCAGCGCGACCTTTCCGAAGCCGGGACCCGAGTGGCGTCGCAGCACGTCGAGCACCCCGGCGAGCCGGGCGAGGGCCGTCTCCGCGCGGCGCGGATCGCCGTCGAGCAGCGCTTCGAGGTTCTCGCCGGGTACGTCCTCGACCACGGCGATGTCGGCCGGGCACCACCGCCCGCTCCGGTCGGCCAGATGCACGCGGGGCGTACGGACCCCGAGGGCCTCCAGACGCCTGTGGGCCGCCTCGAACAGCTCGATGCCGGAGGCGGGCGCAAGGGGGTCCGCCAGGCGGTCGGCGGCCCCGCCGTGCGCGGTGGGCCAGTAGTTCTCGCCTTCGTCCCAGACGTAGACGACGGCGGTGGAGCCGTCGTCGAATCCCAGCCGGTACACGCCCTTCTTGCTGCCGCCCCGAAGCCGCGACACCCGGTCGAGCCGCTGCCCGCCTCCCAGGGCCGCACGCGCGGCCTCCGCCAGATGCTCACGCCGGACGACCCCGCGCATCACGTCCATGACGTACCTCTCCTCCCCGCGTGCCGTCAGGCCAGAGGTTCGGCCGCGAGCCGGACGACCACGGCGGGGCCCGCCCGGAACACCGGGCTCGCCGCATCGGCTTCGACCATGTGCGCGGTGGCGTCGTGGGCGGCGAGCGCCTCCTGGGAGGACCACCGCTCGATGAGGACGAAGCGGTCCGGCTCCCCGCTCACCTGGTGCATGTCGTACCGCAGGCACCCCTCCTCGGCGCGGACGACCGGCGCGAGGCGCTCGAACGCGGCGATCTGCTCGGGCCCGCGTCCCGGAAGGGTGGTGATGTGTATGAGGAGTTGCACCGGTTCCGACATGTGCTGCAGCGTACCCGCCGGGTGATCGACGACGGCCGTCGGCACGGTGGTGCGCCCGCGGCAGGCGAAACGGCGGCGTAACAGGGGCCGTCTACCGTCCTCGGGATGAACATGACGGCGCACACGCACCCGGCCGGCGCGACGACGAGGATCCGGCCCGGCACCGAGGACGACCTCGCCGGACTTACCCGGATCTACAACCACTACGTCACCGCCACGCCGGTCACCTTCGACACCGAGCCGTTCACCCCGGAACGGCGCCGGCCGTGGCTGCTGGACCATCCCGCCTCCGGCCCGCACCGGCTCCTGGTGGCCGAGGAGGGCGGGAAGCCGCTCGGCTACGCCACCAGCGGCCCGTTCCGCCCGAAGCGGGCCTACGCGACCTCCGTGGAGACCAGCGTGTACCTCGCGCCCGAATGCACGGGACGCGGCATCGGCAGCCTGCTCTACGCGTCGCTCTTCGAGGTGCTGGAGCAGGAGGACGTCCATGTGGCGCTGGCCGGCGTCACCCTGCCGAACGCGGCGTCCCAGCGGCTCCACGAGCGGTTCGGCTTCCGCCCGGTCGGCGTCTTCGAGGAGGTCGGCCGGAAGTTCGACAGGTTCTGGGACGTGGCCTGGTACCGGAAGCCGCTGCGTCCCGGCCCCTCGTGATCCACCTGACCCGGCCCCGGTGAAGGGGGGCGGCCCCGCCCCGGGGCCGGCCCGGGTCAGGGGAACGGGTGCGGGTGGAGCGGGAGTTCGTCGTGGCGCAGCGGACCGGGGGCGCGGCCCAGGCGGTGCGGGACCTCCAGGAGACGGGGCAGCCCCCGGGTACGGCGGTTGACGTGCCCGAAGGTCATCGGCAACGCCCCCGGCACCACGGCCTTGGCCGTGTACAGGCCGAGGCGCTCGCGCACGCCCGGCTCGTCCTGCCCGACCACGATCACCTCCAGACCGGCCCCCGCCAGGCGGCGTACCGTCACGTCGAGCAGCGCGGACAGGTCCGTCACCGGTTCCGGTGCGCCCGGCCAGGCCTCCCGCCACGGGGTCGGCCGGTCGTCGCCGAAGAGGACGTCCGTGCGCGGCCGGGCCTCCGGGAGACCGTAGAGGGCGGTGTGGTCGCTCAGGTCTACCACGAGTTCGGGCCGCTCCAGCATGGCGCGCAGCCGCAGCGGATCGAAGGCGTCCGGCTCGGCCCGCAGCCGCTGACCGGAGTGGAAGAGGTTCGTCACCGTCTCCACCACGGCGGAACGGATCGCCCTACGCGGATCGTGGTGCGCCCCCGCGGCCAGGAAGACCTGCGGCGCCGCCGACCGGGGACGGGTGTGCCGGGCGATCGCGACGACCGCCGGGACGCCGAAGTCGTTCGTGGCGTCCAGCACCGTGAGCCGGTAGCCGGCCAGCTCCGCCCGGTCGGCGAGGTGCAGCACTTCGAGGTCCTCGTCCGGCAGCGCGATCCGGCGCAGCGGCGTCCTCCCGTACCACGCCATCAGGAACGCGTCCCGCTCGGCCACCTCGAACAGCCCGTACAGGGCCGCCTCCTGCGGGCTGTTGCCCAGGCCGCAGCCGCTGGAGCACTCGTAGACGACCCGCGGCCGCCCCGGACCGGGATCCCAGTACGCGACGTGCTCGGGCACGGCTGCCGGACGCCCTCGGGTGAGTGACCAGCCGTGCACCCAGTCGAGCTCCAGCCCCGGTGTGTACGGCACGGTCGGCGAGGCGGGATGACCGTGGTGGGCCGGATCGGGCAGCCCCAGCCGCTCCGGGTCCACGGCCCGCTCCGGCCCCAACTCCGCGTAGGAGGCCCGCAGTACGGTGCGGCGCCCCTGCGGGCTCATCCCGGACAGCCGCTCGACCGCCTCGAAGAGGGCCACCCGTTCGCTGCCGTCGTAGTCGGTGGCACGCCCGTACCCGCCGTCCGGCAGGTCCCGGCCCAGGGTGACGTAGGCACTCGTGAGGCTGTGCGCGGAATCCTCGGTGCGCACCACCCGGTGGACCGGGCCGAACCGCTCGTCGTACAGCTCGGCGCGCAGAGCGGCCCGGTCCGTACGGGAGTTGGACCCCCGCAGCACCTCCGGGTCCGGCAGCGGCTGCGGTGCCCACCGGGGGCGGGCCGCCCCGGCGGCGTCCTCGGGCAGCGGCAGGCACACCGCGCACCCGCCGACCGGGCGGAAGGTGTGCCCGGACCAGGTGGCGTGCCCGCCGTGCAGGATCCGTACGTCCGCGCCGGCGCCCGGGGCCGGAGCGGGGCGCCCCAGCAGCTCGGCGGCCAGTGCGACCACGGCGTCCACCAGGGCGGGGGAGGGGCGGCCCGCCAGCCGCAACCCGGGGCTGTGCCACGGGACGCGGCCGCCGATGGTGGCGAGCCTGCGGTACTCCGTGCAGGAGACGCAGCCCACCGCGCCCGGCCGCAGTACCGGGCCCACGACCGTCAGCGCCCCGTCGCAGCGCACCGGGAGCAGGGTCACGGGGTGGTCGAGGGCGTGCCGCGACAGCGCGGCGGCGTCCTCCAGGGTCCACTCGTCCAGGACGACCACGGCCCGGCCCGCCGCGGTCTCCAGGGCCCCGCGCGCGTCGAGGACGGTCAGCCCGGCCGCCGCGAGGGCCGCACCGAGCGGGGTGCGGGCGACGGAGGGCGCCGACGGGGTCGTCACCGCGATCCCCCTTCCGTGTCGGTGCCGACGCCGTCCGGGGCGTCGAGCACGGTGAAGCCGCAGCCGCGCAGCGCGGTCACGAGAGTGCGGGCCCGCGGCCCGGCGGGCTCCCACGGGAAGGCGCGCAGGCCCGTCAGGCGGAACAGGGTGGCGTGCAGAGCGGCTTCGTGCCCGGCGACCCGGGCCCACCATCCGGCGGGCCAGCCCTCGTCCTCCCAGGGCGCCGGATCCACGCCTGCCGTCGCGAGCGGACACAACTCTCCGCCGGGCGAGGTGATGTGACGGACCGCCGGCTCCGCTGCCCCGGCCTGTACGCGGACCACCGCGGCCAGGGCCGCGAAGGCGGCCGCATCGCCCGCGGTGGCCTCCACCGCCTGCCCGAGCAACGGCCCTCGTGCCCTCCCGACCGCGCGCACCTCGGCCCGGTACGCCGTGCCGCCCGCGTCGAGCCCCGTCACGGTCAGCTCCGCCCGCACCCCGAGGCGCCGGGTGAGGACGGACCACCAGTGGCGGGCCTGGCGATGCCCGCCCCCGTACCCGTCGCCGTACCCGTCCCGGCACGCGCTCCCCGTACCGGGCAGCCCCACCGCGGCGCGGCGCAGCGCCCGCCCCACGGCGTGTCCGGGGCCCGCGCCCACGACGGCCCCGGGCCGCTCCGCCCCCAGCCGCAGCTCCGCCGCACGGCACAGGGCGTCGAGCCGGGCGAGGTCGGCGCGCCCGGCGCCGGCCGTCAGCCGCCCGCCGCCGGGGGCCGCGCAGCCGGCCAGCGCCACGGGAAGCTGCGGCAGCGATCCGGCCAGCGGAGCCGGCAGCACGCCGAGGCGCGCGTCGCCCAGCGCGGCCACGCCGGCCAGGGCCTCGTCGAGGGTGGCGGGCGGCGGAGCCGGGTCGAGCGGGCCCCCGAGCCAGGGGTGGTAGGCCGCGTGCGCCGGGTCCTGTCCGGCGACCAGGGCCGAGGGGAACCGGGCCGGGCGCCCCGGATCGCCGGGGTCGTCCGCCGATTCCGGATCGGGCAGCCCGGTGACCGCGCACAGCAGCCGCTGTACGGCCGCGCCCGCGACGAGGGCGGTCAGGGCGGGTGGCGCGGCGGCCGTGGTGGGTGCCCCCGGGGCGGGGGAGTCGTGGAACCCGTTGCCGCCGCCGCCCTTGCCGTTCCCGTTCCCGTTCCCGTTCCCGATCCCGAGCCGCTCCGCGAGCGCGGCCGTGTCGGTTCCGGCCCGCGCGCGGGCGCCGACCGGGGTCACGAACGCGCCGTCCGGGTGGACGGCGGCCCCCACCGCCCGTTCGGTGCCGTCGGCGAGGGTGGCCGTGAGCAACACCGGGCCTCCTGCCGACGTCCCGGCCCCGGGCGCGTACCGGGCGGCGCCGACCCCGGCGTGCGCCAGGGCCCGTAGCGCCGCCGTGACGAGGGCTCCGCCCGGACCGGCCGCGCGGACCTCCACCCGGGCGGCGGCGAGCGCGGCCGCCGCGTCGGCGGGACGGGCGGCGACCTTGAGGAGCCAGTCGTGGGCGGGGCCGGCGGCCGGCAGGGCGACGTCCTCGACCAGCATCCCGTGCGCGTGGAGCTGCCCGATCAGCGTGCACAGCGCACCGCGCAGCGGCGTACCGGCCCCCGTGCGGGCCGCGAGGTCCGCCGCGCCCCCCGTGCGCAGGGCGTCTTCCACCATCCGCCACAGTGCGGGAAGCGCGGGGCTTCCCTCCAGGGTGATGCTGGTGATCCAGCCGCGCAGGTGCAGGCCCCGCGCGAGGGCCGAGGCGGTGACACCGGGCCGCAGCCGCCAGTGCCGCAGCGAATCCAGCGCGTCGGGTGCCCCGGTACCCCCGGTCACCCCGGGCGCCCCCTGCAGCGCGGCGGTCATGAGGCGCACCCCTCCCGGTAGGTCTCCACCACGACCTCGACGGCGCGCGTCGCCCGCCGTCGGCCTCCGGGAGCGGGCAGTGCCTCCTCCAGCACCAGTCCGTCGGGGTGACGGGCCAGCCACTTGTCGAGGCACCGCAGGTGCAGGGCGTTGCCGAGGTCGACGAACTGCGGCTTCGGCGGCGCCGGCCGGGCCGGCGCGCCGTCCTCCGCCCCGCCGGCGCCCGCCGGCGCGCCGAGCGGCGGGTGCAGGAACAGCTGGTCGGGGACGCCCAGCAGGGCCCGCCAGCGCGCGGCGGCCTCGAAGGGGACCTCGGCCCCGGCGGCGGCCAGTTCGCCGCGCAGGGCCGCCACCGTGCCGGCGGCCAGCTTCCAGCGGCGGCGCCGGAGCACGACGTGCCGGTGCCGCAGCCGGGGAGTGCGGACCAGCTGCCCGCCGGGCACCTCGGTGACCCGGCGGGGCACCAGCGAGGCGAAGGAGACGACCCCCTCCGGGTGGTCGTGGACCAGGGGGGCGCAGCGCGTGGTGAGCAGGCCGGTCACCAGCAGACCCGGATAGAGGACGTCCAGCGGCTCGCCGGTGTCGCGCAGCCGCAGCCGCACCTGGTCGTCGGTCTCGTCGTGGAAGAGCTCCACGTCGGAGTCCGCGATCGGCGGCCGGCCGCCGTCCGTGGTCCCGGCGGGGCCGTGCTCCTCCGCGACGACCTCGTCCGGCACGAACCGCGGCTGCAGGTTCGCGTTGAAGCCGTGGACCGGACGGAACTGCACCGGCCGGGCCCCGGGTCCCAGGCCGCGCACGACCTCCTCCGCGACCGCGGCGGTCGCCCCCGGGTCGAGCAGGCCGAGGAACCGGCTCCCGACCCGCCCCCAGCCGCCGTAGGTGTGGTTCACGCACAACAGGCCGCGCTGGGCGTCCCGTTGGACGAAGTGCGCGTACGACAGCGGGCGCGACGCCGCCCAGCCCGGCAGCCGCGCGGCGAAGGCCCCGACCAGCTCGGGAGGCAGCACCACATCGGCGTCGGGATCCTCCGGGGATCCGGTGCGGGCCGACACTTCGGCCCCGAACGCCGCCCGCAGCCGGACGAGTTCGGCCGCGCGGGTCGGCAGCGCGGTCAGGTCTCCGTCCGGGGGGAGCAGCGCGTTCCGGACGGTGTCCTCCCAGGCCTCCACCGTCTCCTTGCCGAAGTCCCAGACGGGGTGGCAGACCCCGCCCCGGCCGTACCGGGCCACGAAGCGGTCCCGCAGGGCCCGCCGCGCCAGGTGTCCGAGATCGAACAGCTCCGCCAGGGCGCCGACTTCACGCAGTGCCTCGTGGTCGTCGGCGGTGAACAGGGCGTCGGGGGGCACCGGCCGCCACGCCCCCACCCCCCCCCCCCACCCAGGCCCCCCCCCCAAAAAAGGATTTGAGCCAACGTCTTCAAGTTCACCTCTTCGACCAAGCTCGGATCGGCCT